>CAZJZM010000005.1:0-29026 GCA_964550485.1 Microcaldota archaeon
AACCGATGTTTGCGGGTCCAAAGCCCGCCGTGCTTGGCCGCTACACAAAGGGACTGCGTTATAACAATAAATATTCAGATTAATAAATCTGGCACTACCTTGCCCTTAGTAAGATCTTGCAAAGTTGACCATGTACTTTGATTTTTTATTGCAATAAACACATTTCTCCGCCTTTTTCTCCTGATCAAAAGGTATGTTGGTTATCTTTGCCCCAGTCTCCTCTTTGACCTTGGCTTCGCACTCCTTTCCTCCACACCATCCGGCATGAAGTATCCCCTTCTTCGTTTCAAGAATCTTCTTGAACTCAGCGTAATCCTCCACATCATGTATATTGGCCTTGAGGAAAGCCTCTGCCTTCCTGTACAAATTCTCCTGAATAGATTCGATGAGCTCCGCACACTTCTCTGGCAACTTTAAAAGCTCCACTTCCATCTTTTCTCCCGTATCTCTTCTTGCTATAGTTACCTTATTGCCTTTTGCTTCCTTTTCTCCTATGTCCAATCTCAGAGGAACTCCCCTGAGTTCCCATTCGCTGAACTTGAATCCCGGCGAATATCCTTCCCTTCTGTCAAGTTTTGTCCTGTACTTGTCCTTAAGCAAAGAGTTGACCTTCTCTGCAAACTTCATTACCGATTCCTTGCCATCGGTTTTGTATATCGGAACAATTACGATCTGTATATAAGCCAATTTTGGCGGAAGGACAAGTCCCTTATCGTCTCCGTGAGTCGCAACCATGACCCCAAGCTCCCTCGTGGTTATTGCATAGGTATTCTGCCAGGCATATTCTGTCTTCCCTTCCTCTGTAAGGAATTTGATGTCGAATGCCTTCGAAAAGTTCTGGCCATCGATGTGGAAATCAGGGCCCTGAATTGCCCATCCGTCAGGCATTATGTGCTCTATGCTGTAGGTGGCGACTGCTCCAGCAAACTTCTCATGATCCGTCTTCCTTCCCATTATTCCAGGCAGGGCAAGATATTCCCTGAGTATCTTATTGTAGATATTTAGAATCACGTCCCTCTCTGCTTCAGCTTCCTTTTCAGTTGCATAGACCGTATGTCCCTCGTTCCAGAGAAACTCCCTGGACCTTATGAACGGGGTAGGGTGTTTGAATTCCCATCGAACTACGTTATTCCACTGGTTGTACCGCATCGGAAGATCCCTCCAGGACCTTATCCATTTTGAATAGCTGGCGTACATTATAGTCTCGGATGTTGGCCTTATTGCAAGCCTCTCGCTAAATTTAGAACTTCCCGCCTCTGTGACCCACGCAACTTCGGGCGCAAATCCTTCAACGTGCTCCTTCTCCTTCATCAGGAACTTCTCAGGTATGAACAACGGAAAATAAACGTTCTCAACGCCATCCTTCTTGAATTCGGCGTCTACTGCCCTGGAGACCGTCTCCCAAGCCCCGTATGCAGCCGGCCTGAACGCCAGGCATCCCGAAACATCAGTGTAATCAATAAAGCTTGACTTTAGCAGCACCTGCAGGTACCATTCCGAGAAATTATCGGCTTTTTTGACCGTCATACCTAGTTCGTTCTCCTTACCTTCCATAAATACAAACCTGTATCTAGATTGGCTGCAAAACCTTATAATAATACCCTGCTCAATAGAGTATCTGCTTGTGATATAATGGATGGTGGCAGACTTGTTGCTGAGCTTGCGCAAAGGCTTACCGGAAAGGCGGTAATAAGCTCTGACATCAAGGACGAGGACATAAAAGAGATAGGCGTAGAATCACTGACGGCCCAGATACTCTCATTCTTCGAAGGATCCACAGGCCTTAACATACTTGACAAGTCTTCGCTCGAGAAGATAATAGCGGCCCATGGAGAAAAGAAGAACCCCATGCAGATAGAGGTTATCCAGCAGAGCGATTTTCATCCCGCTGCGAAGGAGATAGAATCAAAGTTCCAGATAAGGAACGCAGACCTTGAAAAAACGCCAGCCGGAGTAGACGATTTCGCAGCATACTTCAACAACAGGTTTGACAAGCTAAAAACCATCATAGAGAGAGGGAGGATAGGAGGATTAGGAATCATAAACCGCATGGAGAACCTGGCCCAGTACGCAAACGGCCGCGATGTCGGAGTCATAGGAATGGTCTCCAACAAGATAATCACAAAGAAGGGACATATCCTAGTCACTCTTGAGGACGGTACCGGCGACGCAAAGGTCCTGTTTCTAAGGCCGGAGAAGACTTCCAGAAAAGAGTTCCACGAGCTCTTTGATTTTGCGTCAAAGATAGTCAGCGATGAGGTCATTGCTGTAAGGGGCAGGGTCTCAACCCCATTTCTAATGGCAACTGCCGTAATCTGGCCCGACATCCCCATACGACAGCCTAAGAAGACCGAGGAAGACATAGCCATCGCATTTGCATCTGACATACACATAGGAAGCAAGCTCTTTCTCGAGAAGCAGTTTGTAAAATTCATCGAATGGCTCAACGGCAACGTTCCAACCAGGAAGGACATAGCCGAGAAGGTGAAATACCTGGTGATAAGCGGTGACCTGGTCGATGGGATAGGCGTCTATCCGAACCAGGACAGGGAGCTGAGCATAAGCGACGTCTACAAGCAGTATTCTGTACTCTTCGATTACCTGGGCAAGATACCAGACCACATAGAGGTCTTCGTCCTTGCCGGAAACCACGATGCCATGCAGAGGGCCGAGCCGCAGCCTCCCCTCGGAGAAGACCTGATGAAGGATTTCAAGCGCGATAACATACACGTGGCATCAAATCCCGCTTACATCACCCTTCACGGAATCAAGACCTTGGCATATCACGGAACCTCACTCGACTCAGTGATACAGGCAATACCTGTCTGCAGCTATTCAAAACCGGAAGGCGCGATGATAGAGGTGCTGAGAAAGAGGCATGTCTCTCCGATCTACGGCGACAATCCGATTATGCCGAGCAAGAAGGACTCACTTGTAATAGACGAGGTGCCAGACATCCTCCACATGGGGCATCTCCACAAGAACGGCTATGCCGAATACCACGGAACGCAGATTATAAACAGCGGAACCTGGCAGTCAAGGACCGCATATCAGGCGAAGTTGGGCCACATGCCTACACCAGCGCTGCTTCCGGTCTACAACACCAAGAGCGGCGAGCTCTGGAGCGTCGACTTCAACGCGCTTTCGTGATAAAATGGAAAACAAGGAATACTTCAATATCTTATCCACCGACTTCCACAAGGCCTACGAGGTCGCCAAGAAGGCGAGAGCGAAAGGATTCGACCCGAAGGAAGATGTCGAGATACTTCCGGCTCCAGACCTCGCAAGCAGGGTCGAGGGACTCATAGGAGTCCCTGGGGTGAGTGCAATAATAAGGAAGAAGCTTAAAAACCAGGGCAGAAGCAGACTGGCATTCGATGTAGCGGAGGAGATCTGCAAGAACGAGGCATTTGCAGGATATGAAGAGGTAAGGAGGATAGAGCTCGCGGTGAGGGTTGGAACGGCGATACTTACCGAAGGGGTTCTCGTAGCACCAACTGAGGGAATAAGGGGAATAGAAAAATACAGGAACCAGGACGGCACTTCCTATCTGGCGATCTTCTACGCCGGACCAATAAGAGGAGCGGGCGGAACCGCGGCCGCTCTTTCTGTGGCGCTCACCGATTATGTAAGGAAGTTTTTTGCGATAGACATATACCGGCCTACGCAGGAGGAGGTCGAGAGGTACGTTGAGGAAGCCGAACTATACCACACAAGGGCGGCGCGACTCCAGTACAGACCTCCTGACGACGACATCAGAGTCATAGCAGGCAACTGTCCTGTCTGCATAGACGGAGTCCCGACCGAGAACATCGAAGTAAGCGTGCACGGAAACCTCACCCGAATCGGCCCGGACGGAAAGGAAATTCCAGTGCCAAACAGAGTAAGGGGAGGGATCTCACTGGTCATGTGCGAAGGGATCGCGCAGAAGGCAAAGAAGATGCTCAAGGAGACCAAGGGGGTAGGACTGGACTGGAGCTGGCTCAACAACATAATAAAGGTAAACGTTAAGAAATCCGAAATGAAAACACAGGACGAGGCGTCCGTCTTCCTCGAAGAGCTGGTTGCCGGAAGGCCCATACTCGCCTATCCTGGAAAGATGGGAGGGTTCAGGCTCAGGTACGGAAGGAGCAGGTTCACTGGAATAGCTTCAAAGGGATTCAGCCCTGCAACAATGATAATAGCTGACAGCTTCATCGCCGTGGGCACCCAGCTCAAGGTGGAGTTTCCCGGAAAGGGATGCATAGCGGTTCCGGTCGACAGCATAGAGGGGCCTTTCGTAGTCCTAAAATCCGGAGACGCCTTCAGGGTCAATGACGCCGAGACGGCCAAGAAGATAAAGGACCAGGTAGCCGAGATAATCTCGCTGGGAGACCTCCTTGCAACATACGGCGACTTCAAGAAATCCAACACCCAGCTCCAGCCAACGAGCTATGTGGAGGAGTTCTGGGCCGAGCAGCTTGCGAGCAAGGCAAAGGACCTCGCCGTCAACCACGATTCCCTGACGTTCAAGGAAGCCTTTGAGATCTCAACAAAATACGAGATACCGATGCATCCCAAATTCCTATTCGAGTTCCAGGCGGTAAGCTATCCTGAGCTCAGCAAGCTTGCGGCATCGCTGGCTGGTTCCTTCCAGAACAACGGAAGCCTCTTTAACATAGACTCAATCGAGATTAATTTCGAGCCTAGCATAAAAAGGACGCTCGAGCTCCTGAATGTCCCGCACAGGCTCGTGGTCAACAATCTGGTAATATACCAGGACCACGCGCAGAGCCTCCTAGCTTCACTCGGCTTTTCTTCAAGGGAGGGAATTCTCAACAACGATTCGGTGTCAGCGAAATACGACGGCGAAGCGACAAAGGAAGTCATTCCTTTTGTAAACACCCTTGCGCCTTTCAAGATAATGAAAAGGTCCACATTCATAGGAGCAAGGATAGGCAGGCCGGAAAAGGCGAGGGAGAGGCTGATGAAACCCGCACCACACGTGCTTTTCCCAACAGGCACCTTCGGCGGAAACGACCGAAACATAACAAAAGCATACCTGATCGATTCAAAGAAGCTGAAATCAGACTTCAAGGCCGAGGTTGCGGGATACACCTGCAGGAAATGCAAAAGAACCATCGACACCGCCTACTGCGCAGACTGCGGAGAACACGCATTCATAACAAGAAAATGTCCAAACTGCTCCAATATAACCGAAAACGAGAAATGCGAAGCCTGCAAGGCCACCACAATAGCCTACAGCGAGAGGAATGTAGATCTGACGAAAATCGTCTCCATCGCCCTGAAGAGGGTAAGCGCAAACAAGCTTCCAGACACCGTCAAAGGCGTGCAGGGCCTCACTAACAAGGACAAGGTCTTCGAACCAATTGAAAAGGGAATCATCAGGGCGCAGAACGGCGTCTTCATCTTCAAGGACGGAACCGCAAGATTCGACGCGACAGACGTTCCCATCACCCATTTCTATCCAGGCGAGATAGGCACAAGCATAGAAAAACTCAGGGAACTCGGGTACACGAAGGATTACGAAGGCAACGAACTTACAAAAGAGGACCAGCTTGTTGAGATGAAGCACCAGGACTGCATAATGAGCAGGAAGGGGGGCGTCTATCTCCTGAGGGTTTCGAGGTTTGTGGACCAGATGCTCAACGGGCTCTACGGCCTCGATTCTTTTTACAAAGCCGCGGATCCGAAGGAGCTTGTCGGACAGCTTGTGATCACGCTTTCTCCGCACACCTCATGTGGTGTACTCAACAGAGTCATAGGCTTTGCTGATGTCAACGTTGGGTTTGCGCATCCCTACACGATCTCGGCGAGGAGGAGGAACTGCGACGGAGACGAGGATACAACCATGCTCCTGCTCGACGCATTGATAAACTTCTCAAGGGAATTCCTGCCTACAAGCGTTGGGGGCAGCATGGACGCACCGCTTGTGCTAACCTTAAATCTCCTTCCGGAAGAGGTCGACGACGAAGTGCATGCCATGGAGACGACAAGGGCGTTCGGCCTTCCATTCTATGAAAAGACCTACGCGTATCCGTATCCCTCCGACGTCGAGGTTGAGATAGTGGAGAAGAGGCTTGGAACACAGGCGGTATATAGCAACATAAATTTCACACATAGTTCTTCAATCACTGCGTTGGCAAATTCACCTAAGCAAAGTCAATACACCCACTTCAAGACCATGCACGAGAAGGTGGATGCAGAATTCTCCTTGATGGACAAGATATACGCTATAGACAAGCCTGACGCTGCAAGAAAGCTCATAATAAGCCACTTCATACCGGACCTCATAGGCAATCTCCACTCGTTTTCAAGGCAAACGTTCAGATGCTCGTCCTGCAATGCAAAATACAGGAGAGTGCCACTCTCGGGAAAATGCACGAAGGACAGGGGCAGGCTACTCCTTACCATCTCAAAAGCCGGAATAGAAAAGTATCTTGAGATGGCGATAAACCTTGCGGAGAGATACCAGCTCGATCCCTACATAAGACAGAGATTGGCGCTTGTCAAGGATGAGATAAGCAGCATCTTTGCCACTCCAGAGGAGACCATGAGCAACAACACCAGCGGGCAGTTCAACCTCGGAAGATACATGTAAAATCTCAGTTTCTTTCCATGATAACTCTAGACATAAAACAATAGACCTAAACCAGAACGAATGGTTTTGGACAACCTATACGCATATATATGTAAAAAAGACGCAGTATGTACTGGTGATTAAATGTCCGAAATATCACATAGAAAATCGTCAAGTTCTGATAATGGGTCATTACGATCTATCTACAATTCTCTAAGGCCACAGGATAAACTTCGAGTTGCAGGTCAAGTTTCTTGGGAAGGAACTAAGCTAATTCTTAAAACGATCGGAAGTCCATTTGTAGGTTATTCTAGATCTGTTAGCTATTCCTCTTCATATAGCACATTTGATTCCGGTTACGCCGCCTGTGATGGAGACCCGATCTCACGTCCTGAAGGAGCGGTCGCTGGAGCTATTGCTGGCGCATTAGGTGGATTAGCTATAGCAGGAATTGCTTATATGCGTAGCAACACAGGATTTGTGCCTCTTGTGGAGGACATTATTCCTGCCACTACTATAATCGGTACTGTAGCGGGGCTAATCTCTCCCTCTCTAACTGTCGGAGTGCTTGGCACTCCATCTGAAATGATAACCTATATTAGCGAAGCAAAAATCAATGCCCAACAAAATATTTATGCAACATTACTAAGGATAACTAACCCAAAAGCCGACTCCAAGATAAAATAACTAACTCTTAACGCCATTCGTCGTTTCAACTGCCTCTTCAAATATGTCCAATCCATTTTCTATGTTTTCAACGGACATTGTCAAAGGTGGTATTATTCTTATAGTGGAGACTCCCGCCGGAAGAAGAAGCAGGCCGTTGTTAAAGCAGTGAGTCAGAATCTGCTCACGCTCCTTCACCGCAGGATCTTTGGTCTTCTTGCTTTTTACAAATTCGACTCCAATCATCAATCCGATTCCTCTCACGTCTCCCACTATTTCGTATCTTTCCTTCATCCTGTTCAGTCTCTTCATTATCCTTCTTCCTTTTTCCTTAACTCCGTTAGCAAGGGATTTTTGATGGGATTTCAAATACTATAGCGAGGCTTCCGCCGCGGCCACCGAGACCAGATTCCCGCCAAAGGTATTGGAGTGCGTACCGAAGGGAACATCTCCGAGAGAACTTCTTGTGACTGTAACTCCCATCGGCAGTCCGCCTCCTATCGCCTTTGCCATTGTATAAATATCAGCCTTGACCCCGAAATTATCCAGTGCAAGGAACTTGCCCGTTCTCATGTAACCAGACTGAACCTCGTCAGCAACAAGAAGCATTCCATGATCATCGGCAAGCTTTCTCATCTCATAGACAAATTCTTTCGGCGGAACTATGTAGCCGCCTTCTCCCTGTATCGGTTCAATGAATATCGCTGAAACTTCCTTCGCAGAAACCTCTTTGCTAAGCGGATACTTCTTTATGTAATCGACGCAAGCCATTCCGCAGCTAGGATACTCCTTGCCAAATGGGCATCTGTAGCAGTAAGCGTATGGCACGTGTATGACTGAATTAAACGGACCAAAATGTTCTCTCTGCACCGCCTTAGACGCTGTGAGGGATAGAGAGCCCATGGTTCTTCCATGGAATCCACCATAAAAAGACAATGTATACTGCCTCTTTGTAAACAGTTTTGAGAACTTCAACGCGGCCTCGTTCGCCTCAGTCCCGGAGTTCGAGTAGAAAACCTTGCCGAATCCATTAGGCATCATCTTCATTAGGTTCTCTGCAAAAGTCACCGGCAGTTCAGCATAATAATCAGTAAAAGCGGAATGCATGAGCTTGTCTATCTGCTTCTTTGCCGCGGTTCTCACTTCCTTATTTGCATCGACTCCCAAATTGTACACTGAAATAAAGCTTGAGAAATCGACGAATCTGTTACCTTCTATGTCATATGCGTAGTCGCCATCTCCTCGTTCTGCCACGAACGGCACAGAACCTCTGGTGGTGGTCAATATTACTTCCCCATCCCTTTCTATTATCTGCCTTGTCCTATTTCCGATCTTTATTCCCATCCTATCGATTACCATAAGGCAGGGACAAATATTAATCTTATGCTGCGGGTCGCGAAAGACAGTCAAATGTTTATTTCTTTCCCGCAGGTTTCGCCGAAGAATAGACCTTCTTTTCCTCAATCTCCAGTGCCTGATTGAGCTGGGATACATCCTTCGGATCTATTTTCTCCGCAAGGAACTCAAGGTGCTTTATGTTAGCCTTCCTCGCCTTGGGTCTGGTATGCGTCATTATCTCAACAAAATTGCTGTCTATGACTTTGGTTACCACTGCCTTGTCTCCCGCGTCCCTTCCAAACTTCTTTATACAAACTCTTCCTGTTTCTACTAGTGCCATAATTTCACCTATCCATTCTCCTTTCCACTATTTTCATTGTATTTCTTGATTATTATATCCGCAACTTCCTCAGGAGCTATCTCATTTGTGTTAACAATGAGAGCGAAAGGAGTCTTGTCTATTCCATAATCTATGTTATATAAATTCTTATATAACCTCTTGTTTTCGCTGTCCCGGAACTTCATTACCTCCTTCATTTCGCTTACTCCGGTGCCGTCCCTCTTCGCCATCCTCTCGGTTCTGCTCTTTACGCTGCCCTCAAGCCACACCTTAAATCCCGCTTCGGTTATCCATGGTGCCGTATAACTAGTTACCACTATATCTCCCTTCTCAATCTTCTTTGCAAGCCTCCTGTCCGCCTCCTTGTCGAAGTCCGGATTGCCCTCCCTCTCCTTAACGAATTTTACCCCCTCTGGCGTGTCCCACCACTCCTTTCCGGTTACTTTGTAGCCCCTTTCTGTCGCCATTTCTTTAAGTATGTCGCCTCCGCCAAGGATCTTGAAGCCAAGCCGTTTGCTGATTATCTCAGCTACCGTCGTTTTGCCAGCCGCTGGCAAGCCTGACAATACTATGGCTTCCATAACTACTATTGGTTGGCTACCCTTTATAATTCTTTTCCAAAGGGCTATCTACTGCAGCAAAAAACCACTACACAACTTCCATCGTTTCGACCAACAGACCTTCAAACAGCAAGCGTGCAGGGAACATTGTATCTCTAAGAAGAATACCAAGAAAATAGAGGTAATTTATATGCCACAGTTAAATGTCCTATTTATGGTAAGATGGCATCAGAACTCTTCTTAGTCTGGTATTTTATAATCGGATTTTTGCTCGGGAACGGCGTTCCACATTTTATATTCGGTGCGGCTGGAAAAGTCTTCAGGAGTCCATTTGGGCAAAGATCAAAACCAAAGGTCAATGTCCTGTGGGGACTCTCTAACTTCGTTCTCGCAACAATCATCTCAATAGGGCTAATGATCCTTAAATTCTACAGCAGCTATTCGCTCATTGTCCTGTTATTAGGATTCTGGCTGGCGATGCTGCAGTTTGGCTACGGGATCAAAAGATTCCTAAATGAATAAGTCATTCGAGTGGCAACGTATTTGCCAGTCTAATCAAAAACTGCACAGAAACTGTAGAGAATGACATCCGTGACCTGCCTTCGGATTTTGTAAGTCACAAATAAAAATGTATCGAGTTATATTAAAATTACGTAGCTGTGAAGGTGAAGATATGCAGAGTCTTTCTTTCGAAATACATCAAGCCATGGCCAAAGACGCAGCTGATGTGGGCGTCATATACAATCAGGGCATCGATGAACGGACGGCGACATTCAACACCGAGCATGTAACTGAAAAGGGCATGCTGGAGAAAATCAAGAAAGGGGAGGATGGCAAGCACCCTGTCTACGTCGCTACACTGAAAGACACCGGCGAAGTTGTTGGCTGGGTTTCAATTACAGAGTATAGTTCCCGCGCATGCTATTCAGGCATCGGAGAAGTCTCGCTATATATAAAGAAAGATTATCGCGGCCGTGGTGTCGGCAAGGCACTGCTCACATTCTTGATCGAGGCCGCCAAACAAAAAGGATATTGGAAACTGATGGGAAGGATATTCCTCACTAACCAAGCTAGCAGGCGTCTATGCAGGGATCTCGGCTTTAAAGAGATAGGGATTCATGAAAAGCACGCCAAACTAGATGGTAAATGGCTCGATGTGGTGGAAGTGGAGAGACCGATTCCCGAAAATATCGTCTAATTTCTCTCTAACTAAAAAGTTTTAACTTAAAATAGTCTATTAACTCAACTCCGTATCTATCTACCCTTAAGTTAATCTGCCAATTTTCCAAGCCTCTAGACACCGCTCTTCTGGCTGCGTTTGTTATGTTCTGGGAGGGCTCTTCTTCCGGAACTACGAACGGTTTGGCATCATACAAATAGCAGAGTAGGAATATTGCCCTCGAATTCCCATTTATGTCACTTGAAATATCGTTAAAATGCTTGATTATTCTATCAAAACTGACGAATTTTGATTCTCTTCTTTTGTAGTTTGGATGATTCATAGAAGGAATATCCTTAAGAAGTGTTTTAACTTCAAGAAAATCCCTATTATTTATTAAAAAGTCTATCCTAGACCTATTCAATCTGACCTCTCTTCTCACTTCCTCTACTTTCGGAAGCATTCTGCTTAGTTTCTTCGCCTTAATAAGAAATTCGACATATTCATTCGCCTTTACTTGGTTTATGCCAATCCAGTCCTTTTTCTTAACTTCTTTTTGGTCCAAAGAGATCGCTTCAACTGTAAACTTTGTCTTTCTACTGCTATCTTTCGATTCAGATAGAAGACAGGGTATGTCATTAAAAGTGATGCTAGCTATCTGGCCTGTAGAAGGACAATGGCATTTCTCTACGTTCCCATTAATTTGGACCATCATAATAAATCTATTCGGTCTGGACTTGATTAGCCCTTCAACTAAAGGAGCAGGAAAAAGATATTTCTCCATAATATCATTTAAAAATTTTATTTTATAAACTGATCGTTTGCAATGACCTAAATTACAAAAACGGGGAGTTCGAGATTTGAACTCGAGTCTTCAGAACCCGAATCTGAAAGCCTGCCAGACTAGCCTAACTCCCCGCTATAAAACGAGCGCACCGTCTTTGGTGACAAGGACATCGTCCTCTATTCTTACTCCTCCAAAACCATTTATGTATATGCCCGGCTCTACCGTTATGACCATGCCTGCTTTCATCACAGTCTCTTCATTGGGAGAGAATCCCGGGCCATCATGAACCTCTATCCCGATTGAATGCCCTAATGAGTGTATGAATTTGCCTTTGTATTTACCGTTCTCAGCGCTTTCTATATAATCTCTAGCTATCTTGTCAACATCTTTTCCTTTTACTCCAGGCTTTATGCTCCTTATCGCCATGACCTGGGCTTCCTTCACTATCTTGCTTATCTTCTCCATTTCTCCATATTCAGGAATCCTGTTTCTATCGTCCCCAAAAATGAAGGTCCTTGTCATATCAGAGCAATAATTGCCTGCCTTTGACCCAGCATCTATCAATATGAAATCCCCATACTTAAGCTTGGTGTTATCTGGGAAATGGTGTGGCAGCGCGGCGTTTTTGCCAAAACATACTATTGTCTTGAAAGAGGGTCCCTGCGAACCCATTGTCGAACAGACGTTGTCGAACTTTGCCGCAAGCTCCATTTCGGTCATTCCTTCCTTAAACTCCTTCTGTATCATGACCAGAGCCCATTTTGTTATGCTTACCGCCTTCCCTATGCTACCAATCTCTTCTTCACCTTTAACCAGCCTGGCCTGTGATAGCCGTTCTGAAACATCAACAATCTTCTTCACATCATAATTCTTCTTAAGGGATTTGTAAACCTGAACAGACAAAAATGATTCATTGATCCCTACCCTGAAACCGTTCAGCTCCTTTGCAAGTATCCCTTTCAACTCTTCTGAGCTTTTTATGCAGAAGACCTCAATCTCTTTGCCCGCCTGTTCCTTGGCGGTCTCGTATTCCAACTCCGAAGTTATCAGCTTGGCCTTGTCCTTCTCGACAATGAGATAGCTGTATTCAAACAGTCCGCTAGTGAAGCCCGTCACATAAAGAAAATTCGGATCCGTGTAAGACGTATTCATTAGCAAGATCTTGTCCAGATTCTTGCTTTTCTTAAAGATTTTTTCTAATCGGTTTCCGAATGCCATCTAATCGCCACTTATCGCAAATTCCCTAATGAGAAGTTCCCTTTTCCCTCCCGCTCCTCCCTTTCCGGAATAATTGCCTACGCTTCCATCGCTTTTTATGACTCTGTGGCACGGTATCTTCGGTGCCAGTGGATTCTTTTTCAGCGCGGTGCCGACCGCCCTGTACGCCTTCCCATGTCCGATCTTTTCTGCAACCTGCTTGTAAGTAAGAGTATTTCCCCGTTCTATTCCCGCAGTGACGATCAGAACCTCCTTCTGGAAATCAGTCAGTTCATAACCTTCCAGCATCCTCAGAACTTCTGTCCTCGGAATCGGCATAGGATCAGTCTTTTATCGATTCAAGCAAGCTGAGAATATTCCATATAACTGTTCTCGCGTAGGGTGGAAGATTTATGTCGTTGCTGACCTCGTCTATCTTGTATGTCGCATTTGATGCCTTTACCGAATAGCTTTCCTGCTGATCCAATGCCTTTCTCGCCTCGTCAAGCGCGGTTTTCACGTTTCTAGGAACGCTGTTGTCGTTCAACAGCACCTCTATCTGCTGTTTTATCTGTGCAATCGCTTCATCAAGTTTCTTGTCTTCTGCCATTCCATACACCTAAATTCGGGCCCGGCGGGAGTCTCAAAATTCCGAAGAATTTATTTGAACCCGCGACCATCAGATTAGAAGTCTGCCGCTCTATCCAAGCTGAGCTACGGGCCCTGAGACATTATATGTAGAAATACTCTTTAATAGTATTGGTTATCCGCTCTCCGGCCTCGTCGGGAGTTATTCCCTTGAGTTCGGCGATCTTTTCTACAACTTTAATGACGTCAGAAGGACTCTTTCCGACTGCCGGTGAGTCCGTTTCGGCCACTATTGTACTTAAGTCTAACTCCTTTATAACCCTTTTCATTCTTGACGATTCGATTGGAGGTATGGAGACCAGCCAGCCCATCTTTTCCGCTGCCTTTGCCTCCTCCTCATTTCCCTCAAAGTAGTGGAAGACCGCCTTCTCTATCTCTTTCTCCTCCAGAATCTGCATTACCCGGGCCAGCGCCTTCCTCGCATGTATGACCACAGGCAGCTCCATCTCCTTCGCGATCCACAGCTGTTTTTCAAACGCCTCCATCTGTTTTTCCAGCGGAGCCTTTCCGGTCACGTAATCCAAGCCTATCTCCCCTATCCCTATCATGTTCCTGTTCATCTTGATCAGTTCGGCAAGCTCGTCTATCTGCCTGGAATCCGCGGCGCTGCAGTCGGGGCCTATTCCGGCAACCCCGTACACAAAGCCCTTCGCAAGCTCAAGCATCTTCACGTTGCTCTTGGCATCGTTTCCTGCAGTTATGATTATTCCAACCCCAGCCTTCCGGGCGTCCTCTACCTCCTTCAAGGGGTCCGGAAACAAATCCAGGTGGCAGTGGGCATCAGTGAACAAGACCGTATCCTCCATCTTCAGCAATCTTGCGGATACCTGGGTCGAACTTTCCAAATGATCACACAGAACCTTTATAAGGTTTCATATATAAAAATACATTTGTATAACAAAAAGGACTACTCATGCCCAGCAGAAAATCCAACTCACGCAGCCCACGCTCGCAGTCCCAAGGCCTGCGCATGCTCTGCTACCTTGCAATAATCCTGAGCGTAGCCGCAATAACAATCTCCTCGTACTCGCTGACACAAAACGTAAAGACGGTCTACCTGAATAAGACAGTATACGTGAACAAGACCATCTATATGAATGGCACAGCAAACGCAATCCTTCCAAAATACAATATAACAAGCAGCCTGATAACACCTGTCTACTATCTTCCGAACGATCCGCCAATAACCATAAACCAGTCTTTCGGCAAGAGGCTTACTGGAATAAACACCCAGTTGAACGCAACGGAGCTTGCCGTGATAAACAACGCATCGGATTCATACTTCGAGACTGCGGGCATGATGTACCTGAACAGGAGCCTTGCAAACAGCGTCATTGGCACCGCAAAGACGGTTCCTCCGGTGATGGTAAACGGCAAGCCCTCGGTGGTATACTTCGGATCAATAACCTGTGTCTTCTGCGGAGAGAACAGATGGGCGATGGCGCTTGCGCTCTCACGGTTCGGAAGCTTTTCCGCGCTATTCAAGGGCTACAGCTCATTGGGGGATGAAGACCTCCCAACCCTCTACTGGTCGCCGGCCCACTACAACCAGTCTTCCGTAGACCTCGGTTCCTTCTACAGCAGCAATTACATAAACTTCATAGCGATAGAGGACACTGACCCGATAACCGCGGGCTTCAACCTTCAGGCCCTTCCAACAATACAGCAGGAAATCAACTCGACGGGAAACACCGCCTATGAGAACTCCTTCCAGTTAATACTAGACCTAAACAACTTCCAGGGGACCCCATACACCATCTGGGGCAACAGCCAAATCGGCGGCGCCGATGCGATAGACTTCGGCAACGCACCTCCTACAAACAACACCCTTCCGCTCACATACATGACCCATGACCAGGTCCTTCAGCAGCTGTCCGCTCCAAACAACCAGTTCAGCTGGACCGAATACGCAGCGGCGGACCTCTACATAGCGATGACCTGCGCTTCCATAGGCAACAGGGCACCTGTCTGCTCGCTCCCAGCCATAATCGCTATAGAAAAGCAGAATGGTTATTAAGTGGCACAAGCAAGCACAACGAGACCCAGCAGGCTGCGCATCTTGACGGGCATACTCACATCCCCAATATTCCTGGTATTCCTAATCGTTGTTGCCGTAATCTATTACTTCTTCATAAAGTACATAATCACGATCAGCAGCCAGGGATTATTCCTAATTACGGTCCCTACATATTTGCTCTATTTCCTTTCAGCAAGCTCCGCACTGCTCCTGACAACAAGCGCATACTCAATCCATCTCTCATACAAATACCGTATCATGGGAATAGAAGACGGAGCAGCAAGCGCCGTAACTACCTTTATAGGAGGTCTTGTAACAAGCTGCGGCTGCAGCGCACCTATCCTTTCAGTGATCCTTTACGGAGTTGGCGTAAACGTAATAGGAGTCAGCAGCGCAATCACCTTCTTAGCAGTAAACCAGGACTGGCTTCTTGGAATCGTGATCATCCTTAACCTTCTTCTGATGTACTATTCTCTCGGAAAGGTCTCCTCGGGGTGCAAGATAGGCAGAAACGGAAAGATAACAACTAAAAATAAGTTGCGCTAAGCAACAAATCCGTTTGTAATTGCATCAAGCTTAAAATGAGTCCAGCAACATATCTATTAAAACCTTACTATCTATCTTATTAACAAGGCTCGCCGAATCCGCTGACGAAATGCAAAAGCTTTCCATCGCCGTTCTATTGGTCAGTTTTCTCCTTCTTACTTCAGTAACAATGGCACAAGCAACACAAGTGAATCTGCTGTACCATCAATTCAACATAGTACAAACTAGCGTAAACAACTATGCAGTTGGATATACTGTCTCACTGCCTTTATTTCAGTTAGGCCAGACCACTAGCACAGGATACGGCATTTGGACAGACGCAGCTACAAACACAGGGTGGTGGGTCCAAATTGGGCCATCCTTCAACTGGCCTGGTACTCCTGCTGGTTACTTCGGCCAGATGACTGTAGGTACTGATCTTTTTGAGCCTGGTGTCGGCTTCATACCCCTTCCTCCTGGCTCAATTTCTTACGGCGGAACAGCAGCCGGCATGCCAGGCGCACCACTTTCCACACCACAATCTGCAACTATCCCTTTTCCCATTCAACCAGGCCCTCTCGATAAATTCGATAGCTACATTATTCTTAATCCTACAACCGGTGCTATAACTGCAACTTGTATGGACTTGACAAATGGCGAATCCATAATAATATCAATTCCCCAAAGCCTTACCGGTTCAACAGCATTCGTCACCTACGTACCCAATTTCGAAGGAGGATCTCTTTTTACTGGAGGTCAAGAGGAAGTCACCGGTACCAATCCCGCATCGCCAATTGAAGCTACAATTACACCTGATTATTATTCCGGTTCCTTTGATATGGAAAGTCAGACCCTCACCTTCTCAGGCAGCACAGCGACAATCTCTGGTGATTACGCAGCGACCGTAAATCTAGGCCAAGCATACAATTTTAATAACGGGATAGATACAGTAATGCTATCTCAAAGCGGCGTTATTTATTTTAATCCCTCCAGTATACCAGCTGGCATGGAAGATGTCAGTATACAAACTGCCCCACAAATAATAGACGGAACACCTGCCTGCCTCTCAACCTGCTTTATTGCAACCGTATCAAACCTTCAAACCGGAAGTTTAATGACCTATCTGCCAGATAGCTCAGTGAGCTCTTCTGTTCTACCTCCAGGCACCCAGATAACGGTAGGTAGTTCCGGCACATTTTCGGCTGTAGAACCTGATGGAACTACCGTTTCTCTTACAGCCATTCCAACAACAACTACTGAAGGCGGAAGCACTGGATTCACACTATTGTCTACTCCAGACGGAACCGAAGCAGGATCCCTTATAGGCACACCAGGTCAAGTACTTACACCGGGAACAGTCCTCTGTATAAGCTGCGTATCTGTATCCTACCAAGGAGCAAGCGGGAGCGTACAGGTAGGTACAATGACTCTAACTGGCAGTGCGGCTGATGAATATATAGGCCTCCAAATCCAGTCTGTTTCAGCAATACCTGGAGGAGGTTTCCAAATCCAAATAGGAGGAGGAGACTACCAACTTCAACCAACATCGACTCAAGGCACCTATGGCCTATATGCTAACAATGGTCAACAGGTGGGTACTTATGTACAGAATCCGACCATCGGTAGTTTACTTTCTGCTTGTCCAGGCGGACAAGGATGCATGCTCTCCATAGGAAAGGTAGTTCCTGCACCAAGCACTACAGATCCCGCAACACCATCAGGCGGATCTCCGTCATCTGATGACGAAGAAGATATAGTTTATCCAACAACCTACATAAACAACGTTCAACAAAGTGTAAAAGTGGTAAGCCTCAATACCGCTGACGTGCCTTCAGGAAGTTCGATATATGTAGCAAACGGCGACACGGCCATAGTCTGGGCGAACAACGACCCTACCGCTCCTGCCACAATAGCCAACCTATACCAAGTCGGCGTCTGCTCCTCTGATTCTGGTTGTACATACGACATATCAATTGCCCATACCTCATATGATAGTGATGGAAACCTAGTAAGTTCTCCTGCCGACCAAGATTTAATAGCTCAAATATATACAAAATCACCATTGGCCTCCGGAACAACATTAAGCCTAAGTCCAGATGTTGACGTTGGTTCAGAAGGCACGTTGACAGTTACTTCTTCAATTCTGAGCCCAGATGACCCTTACCAGCTGGCACTTGACTCTTACTACATAGAAGCAGCATCAGAAGCCCTGGCAGAAACACAGATATATGAAGAAAGCACCATACCTTCAACAGCACTAACATACGCAGACGACGAGCAGGCTTTGGCGAGCGCGACAGCATCTCAACAGCTTCTATCTCCTTCAACGAACTATGCAGACGATGAACTTTCATATGACGAACAACAGGCTCTGGATGACCAAATAACCATGCTGCAGCAACAACCCATAATAGAAAACTTTCTAATAGTTGACGATAGTCCAGTCCAGATTCCACTGCAGTCCTCCTCCGAAACCGCAGCAGAACAGCAGGCCATAGCCGCTAACCCCTCAATACTACAGACCTCCTCCGAAACCGCAGCAGAGGAGCAGCAGCTTGGCGAACCAGCCTTGCAGCAACAGAGTCTGAGTACCCAACAAGAACTTGGACTTGCCGCAACAGGCTACGGCCTATTATTGAACTGCGCATTCGGAAAAGCATCATCCTGCCTGATGGCAGTTCCTGGAGCAGCTTTCCAAGTAGCATCTCTGTATTATGCATTTACCAACAACGGGGCAAGCCTGCTCAATGCCGCACTCACTTCTCTGCAAATAGGACCAGAAACCATTGCCATTATAAATCAATTAATTCCCTATCTGCCTTACCTAAATGCCATGATATCGATACTGGAAGGCAGTACAAAAGTCCAAGTGCCATTTCCCACAACATATTTCAATACCGCATACAACATAACCCCTCCTGTAATAACCGTAACGAACAGCATACCATACAACTTCTCCCCGATAGGTTCCGTCTACAACAACAACACTGCAGAGGCACCGAGCTACTTGACCTGTCCGGCAACCGCCTCACCACCACACCCTACAACCGACCTTTACTTCTATGCAAATAAAGGCACACCAGTTGCCGGAGACCACTGTACTTCCAAAAACACCACCTTCACCTCTGCGCTCTACGGCCTTACGACCGACATAACAGTGCCCCCAATAGACGAGTGGCTGCATATTCTATTTGAAGCATTCAATGGAGGCTACATCACCAATGTAACCCAACTCTATATCTCCAACCCAGGAGTCCTCACTCTTCAGGACATAGGCTACTTCCCCAGCGTCGACGGACAGCTCTCAAACGGCTGGAACACGAGTTCGTACATCTTCGATGCGGTGCCATCTACGGTGCAACATTCGATCTGGTCATGGAACCTTGTGCTCGCCAATCTATCAAACGCCCATCTTCCGAAGAGCTCTCACCTATACTTCCAGCTTATTACGGTGACAGAACCTGGACTTTCCCGCACGCCCCCCTTCCATCCAGTTCTATGTCTCTACACCGGCCCGTACTTCGAACAAACAACCCTTGACAGCGTGAACATCAACTACCTTCCCTTCACCGAAACTCTGCAGAATTACACTCCTGTCAATTATAACCCCCAACCAAACGCTACCTTTGACACAGAAGTTTACCCCTATCTTCTCTACAATTACCTCCTTTCTGAGAACAACTCCCAGTTGGCAAACCCGAATCTGACAGGCATGACAGAAGACATCTACAGTCCATGGAACTACTACAATCCTGCAAACGCAGAGGACCAGTTCCCTCTTGACCTTCCAAGTGTGCTGTTCGCCAATTCCACCATACACGAAGGCGATCTGATAACACTCCCGCAAAACGGCATAGGACTGGACGTACAAGCCGTGCAGACCCTAGTTCCCGCTAATCTAACTTCATCCTTTTCATATCCGCCGTCTAGCAACATAACCGATCCCATTTCGATTGCTTCAACCGAAAATAACTATGTCTTCGTGCTATATTATAATGCAAATACAAGCAGTGATAACATAGCCGTGATAAGACTCTATCCCCACGGCACATACAATCCAACAGTACCGCTGCCTTCATCCAGCGTGACATGTGGTGGTGACGGCTCATGGGCGGTATCAGACTGCGGTGCGTCATGGGATTCCGAATGGGGCAATTACTGGAACGCGGTCATAAACGAAGATAACAACACCGCCTACGTCGTTGATACAATACCCGTTCCAAGCAACATATTAGACTCGAGCACTCCCATACCATTCAATCCATACAACATCGCCACTGACAACGGCGGAGACATCTTCGCCTCAGGAGGTACCAACGGAGGAGCCAGTACGATTTTGGTTAAAATAGAGAACGTCATCAATTCCAATGGAGACGTCTGCCTTTATGATGAATCCTGTGACCAGTTCTACTGGGGCAATCTTTCTGGAATTCCTGGCAAGTTCACAGAGATTACCGAATCTCCAATCTTAGGAACCGTGGACTTGGCTAATCCAACTTCTGGTGCCATTGAGGTATTCAACGGCGAAAATCTAACGTACATCAAGACGCTTTCCCTCACGTTCGATAATTCTACTGCTCTGAGCGGCATTCCAGAGCCATTCTCACAGCAGGCCAACGTAATAGTCCTCTCTGGAGACCTCAACATAACAAAGTGGCTGACCTATGTCGGGCTCTTCGGGATAAAAAACCTGGCACCCAATCCCAATTCCTACGTTCCCGACCAAGAAGCATACCACCACCCTCTCGCCATCAGTGACGTCAACGGCTATACCTACGTTCTTGACGACTGGTCCGGAAATGCCGGAGGAAACGATTTCAATATATTGATGCTGAGGGTCCTCTCCAATGGGACGAGCATTGACGTCCCTGTAAATCCCTCATTGCTCAATGACGTTTCTATCCTAACCCCTCGAGAAAAGGCCATAATAGATTTCGATTCGCAGGGCCTCCAATTTGATTACCCTCCATACGGGGTCATACTGTCCGCAAACGTCAGCGGAGTGAACTTCTGCTCGTCAACAACCTGCGAACACAGCCAATCCAACATAAATGGCACCTACTATCCTATTGGACCAGAGCTGAACCAGAGCTTTGCATATGTACAAAATTCATTTTCCAATCCTATCAACATAGGCTTCTCGATGTCGACTGACGGACAGATGGCAACGCTCATTCCAAGAGGAAGCAATTTCAAGTACGGGGAGCTCCTCTTCATGAACCTCAATCCAGTTAACTATACAAACACCATATCAGGCCTTCCGACACACAAATGCTATCTTCTATCTGCGACCTCACTCACCTGCGATGCTTACAACATCGGTGGCATAACCCCTCCGATCTACGCAACAGGCGATATGTTCAAGTATCTGGAAAACCTCGGCTCGCAGAGTGCACTGAGTTATACAGTCCAGTACAACAGCCAATTTGCAACATCCAACACCCCTAACTCCGGCCTGAATCAGACCTGCATAGGCCAACTTTCCAATTTCTCCTCTCCCACAAAATGTCCAACTGCAAGCCTAAACAAAACCACCCCATACACATACAATATAACCTCATCACTCCAGACAAGTGCGCTTACGCAATCACAAACAAGCAATATGGCCTCTACTCTGAATCTTTATTCCATCCTTCAAAGCGTAACTCAGACCCTTAAAGACCACCTGAATATCATAACAGAACAGCCATTCCTTGGAGACGCTATCAAATTTCTCAATTCAACTTCCTTATTTAATACACAGTCAGCTAATACAACCAAGTTGCTGGAAAACCAAATCTCTCTGGTAAACAACCAAGGAACCATTCTTGTAAACGAATCTGAACTCCTAACCAAACAGGAAAGTTCATCTGGAGCAATCAACTCTTCACTACAAACCCTCGAGTCATTGGCAACGTCAAACAACTCCGCGGCGATGAGTTCATCACTACAAACCCTGGAGAGCCAAGAAGAGACAAACAACACCAAAGCGATGAGTGAAACGCTGCAAACCCTAGAAGCTCTAGGCGTGGCAAACAACTCCGCGGCGATGGATGATACATTACAAACTCTAAAGAATCTAACTACAGCAAACGACACAGCAGCACTAAACGAAACAAAAATATACTTTAACCAGTTGCTGATCTACGATGTAGAAAGAGACATCGAAATCCAGGAATTAGGTGTTATAAGTACGAACAATACTACACTCACCAGCTCTGAAAATTCCAATTCATCAAAAATAAACCCCCCAGTAACCAAGCTAACTACCGCGATATCAGGTCAGGCGATAGTAGCATATGAATATAAATATGACACCTTCCAGTGGTGGGGGCCATTTATTACCACAACGCCGCAATACAACTGCCCAATATTCGGTTTTCTGCCACCGGTTTTCAACGATCCCACCTATAAGACATATGCCTATGCACTTACTCCTTTCACCCTTTCCGACGTACTCCCTTCTGTCGTGCAAGGAGGCCCCACATACCTTCTCTCTACAAACAGCCAGACCAACTCAAGTTACTACCTTCCAACCCTTGCCGACACGAGTCTGTATCTGAGCCAGCACATTCTCTTCAACCTGACAACCGACAGGAGTTTCGGAAGGGTCTATGTTGCCAACTCAAGTATCCGAAGCAACAACTATGAGATTCTCAACGCAACACAACAAGACAAATACATAATACAGACTGTGCACATAGGGAACACATTGACGTACCAGGCCATAGAATCAAACGCGATAGGCCCGAATTACGACGCCAAATATTCGGACACCGGAATTCAGGCAACCAACGTACCTTCAAGTTTCCTCTACAACCAGACCCTACTTACGTCTCCATTCATAACCAATTACGTGACTCCGACGGAATACACAACAGCCCTCTACAGCGACCGGTTGTACCTCTACCTACCGGAGCTTCTCGGCTACCAACGAATAGTTTACGCGTTTACCGATGACTTCAACAACACAATCTACGCACCTCTGGACGTGGACATAGTCAAGATTACAAGTCTCCTGCTTAATGCAACCCCTGTTGTCAATGTGACCAATTCCAACAAGACAACCTTGTTTATCACTGGGCGGACGGGCGAATACTCCTACAACGGCTTCTTCCCCAATCTAAACGGCTCTGCAACCTTCATTCCGCTCCCAAACGCCAGCGTCTACCTGTACTACAACCACAACATAAACTATGTGGGTCTGAACACAACGCAGGACCAGCTCTGCACATTCGGAAATCCTGCCTACCCTTACAATACTACTCCCTTCCCGTCCAACTGCACCTTGGCTAATCCAAACTACATCGGAAAGACCCAGAACGCAGGCAACATCAACTACAACACCCAGTACAATTCTTCAGGATTCTGCGCTCCGTCTCCAAACAGTCTGCTCGGGAGCACAATAAACTGCAACATCTACGGCGAGGACAACCATAGCACCCTCATAACCGCATTGTGCCCGACAGGCGCAAACAACAATCCAAGTTACTGCATTCCCCTGTACCTCAACGGAAGCGGCACCTGCACCACCCAACTAGGGCTCATCAGTATAGTCAAGACCAATTCCACCGGAGGCTTCAACCTTAAAGTGGACGCGTGCGGCACCGGCGAACACGACATCATCGGCCAGTACTACGGCGACTCTGAACAGCCTGCTATCGCTGACCAGAACGCCCTCAACCAGAGTGCAGATTCACTCAGCAGAAAACTGGAGGAACTCAATCAAAACGCAGGCGATCCGAAATTCCAAGTTCTGAACTACCATTGGTCTCCAAATGTCTCCTACTCTCCATCTTTCCAGACAGGCTCTTTCGTACTCAGCTTTGGCGTCGTCTCTGCGCTTCAGCTGGTCTTGACTATTGCAACTATTGTCGCTTTGTTCTTAATCTTCAATCATCACAGATCCAAAAGAAGGCCAGGTTCAAGAAGGGATCAATTAGCCAAGACAAGTCATAAAAAGGGGCATAAATAGCTTTTTATGACATCTGTCACGCCTATTCGAAACGTCTAAATATCATAATTGCATATCTTTATTCATGTCTTTAATAACTAGAAAAAGGCCAGAAGGTACTCCTATCGGAAAGCCTACAGAAAGCAGCAGCTCTGGTTTTATTGAGAATCAAAGAAGCGATTTCTTGAAACTCCTAATTCGAGGGCTATCCTCTGCTGCATTAGCACTAGGCCTAAGCTGCACGAATGCTTTACCTGCAGAAAGCAATCCGCACGGACTAATGTATTCTCCAGCAGTTCCCACTGTTGAAGTTGAAAAGGTTTACTACGAGCAAATAATGCAAAAATGGCTTGTATTTGATGGAAATGTGATTAGTGCAACCTTCCCGGTGACCTCTTCAAAAGCAAAAACCACTATCCTGATGTTGAGCTGCCCTACTGACAAGGGCGCTTGGGCGGAAACAGGCCTTTATATTAATGGAGATATAAAAGGTTTCTATGAAGCCTGGCGCGATGGTAGGTCGGCAATTCCTGCAAATGGTCTTCCAGCCCTTCTTGATTTTCCTATCCGCCTTGGAGAAATAGTTAACGTTTCAATGAAGATCAACGAAGGCACAGTTAGCGTAAGCATGACCAGTAAGCAAAATCCAGCACTCAAGCTCGAAACAGAGTTTCAAATACCAGGCACTCGTTTTTCAGCTAATCCCTACAGCAATTATTATTGCGGATTCTCTGTGGTTTCAATCGACGCTGAAGGGGGCCATGGATTAACACAGAGAATAACTTTCCAAAACACCTCACCCAAACTACCAAGCAGCGTCGAGAATGATGCACTTCGATATATAGAATCCCTGCGAGTGGAAACGATAAGACCACCTAACAGCAAGCCTGCTATTACTAAGAGAATCCTAGGGCCAACCCCTCTTCCGCCTCCTAACAACATCCGTATGACTGGAGGTCCAAGCACTTTTACTGTAGAAGCCGAAGTTTCTTCCCAATGACGCGCTATCCATCACTTCATACAGTCTTTATTTCGGAAGTTCCAGTGTCCTAACGGAAACTGAGAACCAAACCAAGAAGATTTATAAATGCTGGGAAGATTTCCAAATACCAAGCGAAATCTGGGGTGCAGAATCCATTTATATATCCGCATGTTCTATACCCTACGGGTGCCAGCACCACTATATCTAGTGGCTCTCGGCTCCAAGAGATACCATATATTGTATATGGGGTAGTTTTGTATGGCTTGGGACAAATTCTTAAATGTGAAAAAGAGGGACGGCACGGTTGTTGAATTCAAGCCTGAGAAGATAGCGGAGGCGATAAGGAAGGCGGTACTCGCGACAAGGGGAAACACCGCCAACGTGGACATAAATGCGCTCACCGATCATGTCCTAAAGGGCATAGAGGTCCAATACTCAGGCTACAAGACTCCTGACGTTGAAGGCATCCAGAACATGGTCGAGAGGACGCTCATGGAGTTCGGCCTATACGACGTTTCAAAGGCCTACATACTGTACAGGGAGAGGCACCGCGAGATAAGGGAGATAAAGCAGAAGGAGATAATCAGCAATATCGAATCCGGCAAGATATTCGTAATAAAGAGGGACGGGAGCAAGGAGACCTTTAGCTCCGCAAAGCTCAGGGCCTACCTGGCCAGGGCGTGCAAAGGCTACGAGGGAGTGGTCGACATCGACGGCCTCGTGCGCCAGTGCGAACTCGGTATCTACCAGGACATAAAGACATCCGAGCTTGCCAAGCTCGCAATAATGTCCTCCAAAGCCCTAATAGAAAAGGATCCGACAGCCTATGAAGCTATTACAACCAGGCTCCTTCTCTCCTCGCTCTACAAGGAAGCCCTAGCGCCAGGCTTCTCAAAGGACATACGCGAAGCCTACTCAAAGTCATTCGCAGCATCGATCAGGAAGGGAGTCGAGCAGGGATTCCTTGCAAAGGAGATGCTCAATTTCGATCTGGAGAAGCTCTCCCGCATATTGATATTTGACAGGGACCTGCTGATGAACTCAAGGGGAATCCAGACCCTTTATGACAGGTACTTCATAAAGGACAAAGTCACCTCTCTTCCCATCGAGACTCCACAGTTCTTCTGGATGCGTGTCGCAATGGGGCTTTCGCTGAACGAGAAAGACAAGGAAACAAAAGCCATGCAGTTCTACGAAGTGCTCTCATCAATGAGGTTTGTTGCCTCCACGCCGACGCTCTTCCATTCCGGGACAACGCGCCCGCAGCTCAGTTCCTGCTACCTCACTACCGTCGAGGACGATCTCTCGCACATCTTCAAGTCCATAGGAGACAACGCCCAACTCTCAAAATGGTCAGGAGGGCTTGGAAACGACTGGACAAACATAAGGGCCACCGGCTCGCTCATAAAAAGCACCAACGTGGAGAGCCAGGGAGTGATCCCATTTCTCAAGATAGCAAACGACACCACAGTTGCGATAAACAGGAGCGGGAAGAGAAGGGGAGCCACATGCGCCTACCTCGAGACATGGCACCTTGACATAGAGGACTTCCTCGACCTCAGGAAAAGCACCGGAGACGAGCGAAGAAGGACTCATGACATGGATACCGCAAACTGGATCCCCGACCTCTTCATGAAGAGGGTGCTGAACGATGAAAACTGGACCCTCTTCTCTCCGGAGGAGGTTCCGGAGCTTCACCAGACCTACGGAAGGAAGTTCGAGGAGAAATACGCAGAATACGAGAAGAAGGCCATGGAGGGCAAGATGGCCATGTTCAAGATAGTCAGGGCCCAGCAGCTCTGGAGAAAGATGATCACCTCGCTATTCGAGACCGGCCATCCATGGATGGTCTTCAAGGACCCTGCGAACATCAGGTCGCCCCAGGACCACGCCGGAGTGGTGCACAGCTCGAACCTCTGCACTGAGATAACCCTCAATACCTCGAAGGACGAGACCGCGGTCTGCAACCTCGGCTCCATAAATCTGGCGAGCCACATACTCGACGGCAAGCTCGACGCCTCGCTGCTGAAGGACACGGTCTACACGGCGATGCGAATGCTCGACAACGTGATAGACATAAACTACTATCCGACAACCGAGGCTAAGAACTCGAACATGAAGCACAGGCCTGTTGGTCTTGGGATAATGGGCTATCAGGACGCACTCTATCTGCTGGGTTGCAATTTCGACTCAGAGGCGGCACTCGGCTTTTCTGACGAGAGCATGGAAGCCATATCATACTACGCAATACTCGCATCCACGGAACTTGCAAAGGAGCGCGGGGTCTACGAGAGCTATAGGGGGTCAAAATGGGACCGCGGAATACTGCCCATGGATTCATTTGAACTACTGGAGCAGGAGCGCGGAATGAAGATCGATGTCCCGAGGACCTCAAAGATGGACTGGTCCCTGGTGAGGAAGGCGATCAAGGAGAATGGAATGAGGAATTCCAATACAATGGCAATAGCGCCGACAGCAACGATCTCTAACATAGCCGGCTGCTATCCCTCCATAGAGCCGATATACAAGAACATCTATGTGAAGTCAAACATGAGCGGCGAATTCACGGTGGTCAACAAGTTCCTAGTCGAGGACCTCAAGGCAAACGAGCTCTGGAACAAAACCCTGCTGGAGAAGATAAAGGAGAACGATGGAAACATCCAGCACATCGAATCCCTTCCGAAGAAGATCAAGGACAAGTACAAGGAGGCCTTCGACATAGACCCGGAGATCATGATAGCGGCGGCGGCAAGAAGAATGAAGTGGATAGACCAGAGCCAGTCGCTCAACATCTTCAGCGCGACAAGCTCCGGAAAGAGGCTCTCCGAGATCTACATCTATGCGTGGAAGATGGGCCTGAAGAGCACCTACTACCTCAGGACCATAGCCGCTTCTACCGTGGAAAAGAGCACGCTGGAGATAACCAACAGGACCGCGAAGATCTCTGTGGGGACAACAGAAGACTCGAGCGGTTTTCAGGGCATTCCCCAAAAAGAGGAGATGGCTAGAGAGAGCAAGATAATAAGTTCGAACGAGGGAAGCCCAGTGCAGATCCAGATGGAAAGGGGGCAGCAAACTGCAGCGGCCGAAGAGAAAAAAGCAACGCCGCCTGCGAATGTCGCACAGGTACCAAATGCCGATCTTTCGATCCAGCCGAAGGTCTGCAGTATAGATGGAAGGGCGCTGGGCGCCGATGAAGAGTGCGAAGCCTGTCAATAAATGTTTGAGTGGATTAGATGAAAAAAATTCTGAATGCGTCCGAAGTGGACCCTAACAAGATACTTCCAATAAAGTACGAATGGGCAAGAGCCCATTATAAGTCCGGCGTTGCAAACAACTGGGTTCCAGAAGAGATACCCATGCAGCAGGACATAGAGCTCTGGAAGAAGAAGGGAGGCCTAAGTGACGAGGAGAGGAGGATGATACTCTGGAACCTGGGCTTCTTCTCAACGGCTGAGAGTCTTACCGCGAACAACATAATCCTCTCGATCTACAGGCACATAACAAATCCCGAGTCGAGGCAGTACCTTCTCCGGCAGGCCTACGAAGAGGCCGTCCATACCGAGATGTTCCTCTACTGCTGCGACTCGCTCGGCCTCGATCCCGACGAGATATACAACATGTACAACACAATCCCTAGCATAAAGGCGAAGGACGACTATGTTGTCAATCTCACAAAGACGATGCTCGATCCAAACTTCGTCACCGTGGGCACCGAGAACATCCAGAAGTTCGTCTACGACCTTGTGGGCTATTACATAATAATGGAAGGAATATTCTTCTATGCTGGATTCGCGATGATGCTCTCGCTTCTCAGGAGCAACAGGATGGTCGGGGTCGGGGAGCAGTTCCAGTACGTCCTGAGGGACGAGACAATCCACCTCGCATTCGGCGCAGACCTGATAAACCAGATAGTAGAGGAAAATCCTGAAATCTGGACAGATTCATTCAAGAAGGAGATAACCGCATCGATCCTCAAGGGAGTCGATCTGGAAATCGCGTACGCAAAGGACGCCCTGCCTAAGGGAATCCTCGGGCTAAACGCCGACATAATAAAGGACTACATGCAGTACATCGCAGACAGAAGACTTGAGAGGATTGGCCTGGCAAGGGTCTTCAACTCCGAGAATCCCTTCCCGTGGATGAGCGAGATAATCGACCTCAGGAAGGAGAAGAACTTCTTCGAGACAAGGGTGACCGAGTACAAGAACAGGGGAGAACTCAGCTGGGACTAATTTCAGGCGTTGTCCAATAATTCACTAGTCTAGAAGGGGTAAAAACCCCTTCGTGTCAT
>CAZJZM010000006.1:0-22242 GCA_964550485.1 Microcaldota archaeon
TAAATGAAGCAATCTCAAACATGAGATTCAACATAAACTTCGAAGACGTAAAGGTGAATCAGGACAATGTGAAGATAGCTTTTACATTTTCAACAGTCTATGACGGAGGCACACCCGCAAAGACAACAAAGGTGGGAGAACTTACCATAGCTGGGAATGTAGTTGCAAAGGAAACAAAGAAGGACGCCGAAGACATAGAAAGCACATGGAAGTCAAAGAAGACATTGCCTCTGAAGATAGCTGAAGATGTTATAAACCTCCTGAATTTCGAGTGCGGAGCCAGGGGAACCCTTCTTGCATATTCAATAGGATTTGCAGCGCCCCTTCCAATATCAAGGGCAAAGCTTACTGAAACGCCGAACGCCCTGTCATAATCTCTAAATCCTGCTTAAAGAATCGGAATGGAGCGGAAATCAATGGAGTTAGAAGGAATAATAGTAGACGTAGACTACGTAATAACTGAAAACAGAAGCATCATACGGATAACGCTCAGGCAGAAAGACAGGATCTATTCCCTCTATGACCCAAGTTTCTATCCTCATTTTTACATATTGCCCAGCAGCGCAGCGATAAGCAGGGAGATGCTGGAGAAGGTCGAGATCTTCAATGAAGGGGAGAAGATAAGCGTCCATTCGGTAGAGGAGAAGGAGATAAGCATCCAGGGCAAGAAGACCAGGGTCTTCAGGGTGGCGACTGCAAATTCAAAGAATGTCCCGAAGCTGAGCGAAGCGCTCCTGGAATTCGGCGAGCGCTACGAACATGATGTAATTTTCTGGAAGAGATATCTGATAGACAAGGAAGTTTCACCCATGTCTGGAGTGCGTATAACCGCAAGGGAGGAAAACGGAAAGTTAATAGTGGAAGATATCAAAAAGGCAGAGATAGGAAAACCAGAGCTGAAGTCCCTCTGCTTTGACATAGAAACCTACAATCCGTTGGGAGTTCCAAGGCCGGAGCGCGATCCTGTGATTATGATAAGCTACACCTACGGCGGCCAGAGCGCTGTGCTCACCACAAAACCAATAAAAAGGGACTTTGTAAAGTTCTTTGCAAGCGAAAAAGAGATGATAACAGCTTTCAGCAAGGTAATACGCGATAATGACATAGATGCAATTGTGGGCTACAACTCCTCAAACTTCGACATTCCCTACCTACTTGAAAGGGCAACAAGAACAAAGGCGGACTTCGATATCAGCAGGTACGGCACTGCTCCCAAAGCGGAACACCATGGCCTTATCGATTCGGTGAAGATACCCGGAAGGATAAACGTAGACGCCTATAATGTTGCAAAATTCATTTCAGTGGTAGGAGCATCAGAGAAGCTGATAAGAGCGAACAGATTCACCTTGAGCGAGGTCTACGCCGCAATAACAGGAGACCAGAAGAAGATGGTCGACAGGAAAAACATCTGGCAGATATGGGACGGAAGCGAAGCGGACAGGGAGGAACTCGCCGACTATTCCTTGGGCGACTCGCTCTCCCTGAAGAAAGTATACGATTATTTCCTCCCTCTTGAAATCGAGGTTGCAAAGGTAGCCGGAACGACGCTCGCAGAAGCATGCATCTCAACAACTGGACAGCTTGTTGAATACTTCCTGATGCGCTACGCCTTTGACAACAAGGAAATAGTGCCAAACAAGCCTTCAGAATCCGAGATAACAAGAAGGCTTGCAAATCCCATAGAAGGTGCCTACGTGAAGACGCCCGAAGCCGGAGTCTATAAGAACATAGCGGTCTTTGACTTCAGGGGGCTGTATCCTTCAATCATAATTGCATATAACATAGATCCCTCAACGCTCTGCGACGACTGTGCCGAGTACCACGAGGCTCCGACAAAAGTCAAGTTCAGGAAAGAACCTATCGGAATAATGCCCAAAGCCCTCCGCCTTCTGATAAAAGAGAGAAGCGAGATCAAAAAGGCATACAAGAAGGACCCTGACAACGCCTATCTCATGGCAAGGTCTCAAGCTCTCAAGATAATTGCGAATTCATTCTACGGTTACCTGGGATACGCAAGATCGAGATGGTACTCTAGGGACTGTGCCGCAAGCGTCACAGCGCTCGGCAGATCCTACATCAAAAAGACGATCGATGACGCCGAAAAATCAGGATTCAAAGTCCTCTACAGCGATACAGATAGCATCTTCGTGCTCAGGGAAAACAAGACAAAGGAGGAGGCGCTAGAAATGCTGAAGAAGATAAACACAGCGCTCCCAGAATCCATGGAACTCGAGCTCGAGGACTTTTACGTGAGTGGCGTATTTGTGGGCAAGCGCGGCGCAGAAGGCGCCGGGGCCAAGAAGAAATATGCGCTTCTATCCGAGAATGGAAGGATAAAGATAAGGGGATTCGAGCTTGTGAGGAGGGACTGGTCGTTCATCTCAAGAGAGACACAGCGTGCGGTACTGGATACCATACTCAAGGACGGAAGCCCGCAGAAGGCGATAGCGATAGTAAAGGATGTGGTGAAGAGGCTCAGGGAAGGAAGCATTGAGATAAAGGACCTCGCCATAAGGACCCAGCTGAGGAAGAAGATAGACAGCTACGACTCCAAGTCTCCGGAGCTCTCGGCCGCGAAGAAGGCCATAAAATCCGGGCTCAAGACGAGGGCCGAGCTCGAGGGAGCAACCATAAGCTACGTTGTGACCAAGAAGGGCAGCACCATATCGGAAAAGGCCGAGCTCGAGGAGGTGGCGAAGGACTACGATGCCGACTACTACATAAACCACCAGATAATTCCATCAACGCTCAAGATACTCAAGGAGCTGGGAGTCAGCGAGGAAGAGCTAAAAGGACTAGGATCACAAAAGAAATTAGGATGATAGGATGCACATGGACGACATGGAAGACTACGACTACAACACGCTCAAGGAAGTGGGAAAGGTCTCCTACGAAGCGCTTCAATACTCGAGGACAGTGGTAAAGGAGGGAAGGAAGCTTCTCGAGATAGCGGAGGAGATAGAAAACTTCATAAAAAAGAAGGGATTCAAAATGGCATTTCCGGTCAACCTTTCGATAAACGAGAACGCGGCACACTACACGCCAACGGCTGATGATTCCTATGTCCTATCCGGCAAGGAGATAATAAAAGTGGATGTAGGTGCGAGGAAGGAGGCCTATCTAGGAGACTGCGCAATCACCATAGACCTCTCGCAGCATTACTCAAAGTTGGTTGAAGCTACTGAAGAAGCACTTTTGAATGCAATAAGCCTAGTGAAGGCAGGCAGACCTATTAATGAAATAGGAAAGGCAATCGAAAAGACTGCAGAGGCAAAGGGATTCAAACCCATAAGGAATCTTGGAGGCCACGGGATAGACAAGGCGGACCTTCATGCAAGCATATTCATTCCAAACTTCGATAACGGAGACACAACAGTTCTTGAGGAAGGGCAGGTAATCGCAATAGAACCATTTCTTACTGACGGCGTAGGGCTTGTGGGAGACGGTGAGCACCTCCAGATATTCCAAAAGACAAGGGAGGCTACTCCCAGATCAAACGAACTGAGAGTAATATCTGAATTCATAGATAAAAACTACATTACTTATCCATTCGCAATGAGATGGTTACAGAAAGAATTCAAAGAGCTAGGCGAATTCAAAATAAGGAGGACGCTCAACGAACTAGCAAGCATGAATGCCATTGAAGCATTTCCGGTCCTTGTGGAGAAAAAGAAGGGAATGGTAGCACAATCAGAAAAGGAAATGATAGTCCAGAAGGACGGCTGCGAAATAGTTACAAAATAATCATACGGGAGTAAGCCAATCCTTGAACTCATTGTTTTCCCCATGTACTACCTGCGAGAAATAATCAGAAATAAGCTTGGTTAGAGGCCCTATGTGTCCGGATCCGATCTTCCTTCCGTCCACGCTCACTATTGGTGTGATCTCCGCAGCGGTCCCTGAAAAGAAGAGCTCATCCGCAATATAAAGCTCTTCCCTGTGCACCTCCCTTTCCTCAACCAATATTCCTGAGCTTTCGGCTATCTTTATCACTGAATCTCTTGTTATTCCCATAAGTATATCAGAGGCGCCAGATGGCGTTATGAGCTTGCTATCCCTGACAAGGAAAATGTTCTCTCCTGGGCCCTCCGCAACGTATCCTCGTTCTGTGAGCAATATGGCCTCATCCGTTCCATTCTTCCTTGCCTCCTCTCCGGCAAGGACCGAATTTCTGTAATTGGCGCTTCCCTTAGCCAGTGGAGGCAGTATGTCAGAATTTATCCTGCGCCACGAAGAGACACTGCAACGTATGCCCTTGTTCTTGTTTTCGAAATAGTCTCCAAACGGAATGGCGGCTATGGCAACGCTTACCTTCTTGCCCAAAACGTCTATTCCTATCCTTGTATCATTGTAGAATGCGAACGGCCGTATGTAGCAGCTCTCCAACCCATTCTTCTTTATAAGGCCTATCACAGCCTTTTTCAGCGTATTTTCGTCATAGCCAAGGTCCATTGCGTATATCTTGGCGGTGTTCATAAACCGTTTTATATGCGAGTCAAGCCTGAAAACCGATCTTCCAGTCACCGTTTTGTATGTTCTCATTCCCTCAAACATGCCGCTGCCGTACTGGAGCGAATGAGTCAGTATGTGGACGTTCGCCTTTTCAAAAGCGACAAACCTCCCGTCAAGCCATACGCACTGTTTTCCAGCCATGTTTCTCTATGCACTATAAAGGAATTTAAACCCTCGTAACTTGGCTTTAGGGATAATCTTAATAAGTTTAGTGGGCATATGGTTATTATGAAATTTTATCAGAAAGTACTTCTATTCTCGGGCATACTCCTGCTTGTGGGAGTAAACGCTGCAACATACTTAGGTGTGATAGCTCCGGTCAGCACTACTCTCTACAATAGCCAGTCAATCTACCTCGGGAAGGTGGGTCCGGGAGAGAGCTTCTACGTCCTCGCTACTCCAAATACAACAAACATTAACGGCACCTACGTAAACATAGGCTGGGATACGCTTCAGGCGGTAAATCTTCCTAGCGGATGGTCTTCGCAGGCTTCTCCGCTGTACGAAAATCCAATGAAGATGAAAATAACCGTTTCACCCAACGCCCATTACGGCATCTATAAGCTTGAGATACGCGCGGTCAACGTCCAGAACTATTCGGGACTTGGAAACCTGACTTTTTTCGGTTCGGTGAACGTAACCCCTGATGTATTTGGAGTGAGCGTCTCCCCAACAGCGTCGAGCTCGGGAATAGGCCAGCCAACAAACCTGTACATAACAATAAACAACACCGGCATCTCTGACGACCCGTTCATTATCCGCGCTGAAGGCTTGCCGGCCTGGAATGTGTCAGAAGAGGTGATCTCGCTCCATTCGACCAAGAACACCTTCATATATCCGATATTCGGCAACGAACCTGGCGTATACGGCTTCAACCTTACAGTAGCATCCGCAACAAGCTCCATGCTTACCGAGTCATATCCACTCAAACTCACTGTCCAGGAAAGTTTGTTTAACGATTACAACGCGGTAGGAAACGGCATAGGCCTCTCCCCGATAATATTCGAGCCGGCATATGTCTTCATGTCGGCAATATACTATGCATATACCTTGGTAATGCATTAATCCAGGAGAAGAGTCAAAGACATAAATAGCTTTTCGTGTCTAAACTTCTTAATCTTGCCCGAATAGCTCAGTGGTAGAGCGCGTGGCTGTTAACCATGAGGTCGCAGGTTCAATCCCTGCTTCGGGCGTAGCTATTTCTTGTCGTCTAAGAGCAAAACTAACTTCCCAGTTTTGTCGTCTTCAAGTTCGGTTTAGTTACATCAAGATTCTATGCCCTTATATTTCAACCAGATTTTCTTGAAGTAAGGGAATGTAAGGGTGGATAAAGTAAACGCTACTGCTGGCACAACTGCATTTAGCCATGCATTCTGAACGTTTATTGCATTAAGATATAACGCTATTGCAAGATAAGTGAAAATAACAATTAGTAATCTTCTGACATAGCTCCTTTCCCACGCCTTGTCAGCTTCTACACGTCTGTTCCGTTCTTTTATGTCTTTTATTTCTTTTTCCAGTTGCTTTAGATTCGCCATATATGAACAATAACATTCACTATTAAATAATATCGTTTAGGCATCAGAATTAAACTATTGCGTATGCTTCGGGCGTTGATTTTCCACGAGGGAAAGTGTCAATCCCCCTAACTTCCAGTCTTTAATGGCTTTTAGAAACATATATTTTCAGTTCTTTCTCAAGCTTCTTAACTAAATCTCCTGTATCTTTATAGCGAATTATCTTGATTAGGTTAGGCATTCCTAATATCATAGAAGATACTGGAGCTTTTTGTTTTGCTATAGCTATAATTGGTATTTTATGTTCAAATGCCATCTGAAATTCCATTCCTACTCCGTGAGACGGACTACTCACCTCACCTATAAACAAATTACATTTAGTTATAACTTTATATGTCCTGTTATAAAATTGTCTAGGAGTTTCCTTCGAATTCCAGAAATCTGGATATGTACCAATTACTTTGTTAAAATATTTAGCAGAAAGTTTATTCAATTTCTTGTAAACAGGTAGATAATCCTGCCCAAACAGATGTATTGGACCAAACACGTAAGCTTTTGTATTCATTTTATCAGCGTCTCTTATATCCAAACTTCTTATTGTAGCTATCGTGGTCTATTATGTCCAATACAAATGCCAGTATCTCCACTTCTGTTTCATCATTTGTTAGAGTATAGAGCATTCTCCAAAAGTTAGCAAGTTCAACATGAAATAAGTTATGCACACCGTATTTCTCTACATATTCTTTTGGTATCAAGTTTTTGCCGACGGGGCTGCCATAATGCGGATTATTCTTTATTATCTCCTTTTTCTTATTTATGGAATTTAATATACTTCTTTCTATCTTTGAATTAGGCGCTTCCTTTTCAAGATAATCATATACTTCTTCAGCTTCTGGAGAGAGCAGAACCCTGATAGGTTTCATAACTCTCGACCTTCTATTATTGCCTTTCTTAGATTGGTATTTGTATTATGCACCCAAGTTATTCCCTTAAGGGTAACAATTATTTTACCGCTTGCTTCAAGATATTCCAGAATAACCATCAAAGTATTGTGATTAACCTGCTTCGGTAGATTCTTTTTTATTTCAGCTATGGTAATTACCGAATTCTTTGCATTCTTTATTGTGTCTTCTACCATAATCACTGTGTTTAATGTAGGTGAAGGTTTTATCTTCTGTAACATGACAATTTTAGCCATATAAGTCACTTATTGTTATCAACTAATAACTATTGTGCATCAACTAATATATAAACCTTTGTATCTTGACATGCCAATAAATAATAGTATTCAATATTGAATACCATTGTTTCGGTATCATAGTTAAATTCTACCGTATGCTTCGGACGTTTCGTATTTTCTAAGTCAACAAAACTACCTTCGTCGTCTGAGTAAAGGGGTTGGACTTAAGTAAAGATTAGGCAGTTCGTATCTTAACAAGTTTTTCAGTTCTCAGCAACTCGTTTAGCCTTGAGAACCTTTTAAGTATTTTTTCCAGTATTTTTTCCTTCTTTGCGTTCATTCAATCAACTTCGAAATCCACTTCTCAACTTCCTTTTCACTTATCTTATTTTGTGCGACTTCGTATAAAAACCTTCCTATGACTTCATCTTTGATCTTTTTCTTAATCTGTTTACCGTTGGTTTCTATTAGTAATACCATAGAATTGAAACCTGTCCTTTTATTACCCTCAAGAAAAGGATGCGAATTGATAATTCCGTGCAATAGAACAGATGCTTTCTCAGTCAAAGTTTTGGCTACTGTTTCTTTTTCGACTATAAAATGTAGATTTCCTGAATTTATTACTGTACCTTTCTCTCCTAGTTTCTTATTAATCTCTACAATATCGTCGTAAGATAAATCTTCCATCCGATTATCTCCACTATTAAATACTATCATTCAATATTAAATACTCTTGTTTGGGTATCATAGTTAAACTATGGCGTATGCTTCGGGTGTTTATCCTAGGTTAAATAACTCCTTAAACATAAAGTCATTAAATCAAGAGCTCCACCCAACTCCGAAACGCTTATATATCAAGTCCCATTTCATTATGTGAAATAGTATGATAGTTATGGTGAAAAAGATACTTCTCTATGATATAGACGGCACTCTGATACGTTATGGATCTGGATTTACTGAGCTGCACAACACTTCTTTCATACATGGTTTTCAAGCAGTGTACGGTGTCAAAGCCGCTCCTTACGATACTAGCGGCAAGACGGACATGCAAATAATAAAGGAAACGCTACGAAAAACGGGTCTTGATGAAGAAAGAATAGATGAAGGCATGGCTATGATGTTCAGTTCGATGATTGAATATTTTGCAGATGGTCTTAGTAAGGGAGATCATAAAGCAAACGTCATCCAAACCGCAGTTGAAGTTCTGGATTATCTAAACAAAAGTCCTGAGAATATTCAAGGACTTGTTACTGGAAACGTAAGGGAAATAGCAAGGATGAAGCTTGAGACACTTGGCATATGGCATTATTTTAAGGTGGGAGGCTTTGGTGATTCTTCAGATGTTAGATCAAGACTTGTGGACCTGGCCATTAACGAGGCACTTGATAAAAGTCTTGTTAAAAAGATAGACAATGACCATGTTTATGTAATTGGAGACACAGGAAGAGATATAACTTGCGCTAAGGAAAGTGGTGTGGTGTCAATAGCGGTAGCCACAGGTCCTTTTTCGAAGGCCGAATTGGAAAGACATCTTCCTAATTATGCTCTGCATAATCTTCTCGAATTGGCTCCCATTTTAAGACAAAGGGAGGTTGCAACGCGTAGGAAGTTAAGAACGTAATGCATCATGTTCAGAAGACCAATATTCTCTCAAATAAGAAATCTTATTTCCTTTTATCTCCAGTATCAGCAAAAGCTTCATGTGAATATTTATCCTCCTTCTTTTTTCATAGAAACTGGCATCACATTCAGCTATGGCTGTTTGTTCGGCAATATACAGTTTCAATAATCTGAACTTTATGTTAAACTGATTTTTTACCACATTCCTTTCCCAATACTTTCTTATGCCGGAATGTCCCAAATAAGGTTTCTTAAGAACATATTCATGGTATCTGCCATTATTGGTGAAAAGACTGACTATGGCCTCTGGGTCTTTATTTATCCAAGCATCTCCATACCTTCTGACTATCTCCAAGGCTGTCTTGCGTTTTAGCATATTCTAGGTTAAGGCTTGTCGTTATTTAAAGCATTCCATTACAATTAATCGGTGGTAGTACTTTCCAATTCTAAGAGAATCTTAGAAAAGAAAAACATAGGTTTATAGATGAGAAATACTCTAAAATATGCCGTGATATCATGGAAGGAATAAAAACAGCAGTCGCTCCAAGTCCTGCTCTTACCCATGAAGACTTCGGTATCCTGTTAGGTATGCTTCTTCCTATAGCACGTCTTCAGCCACCCACCATAAGTCCCGCTTTTGGAAGACAAGCAGTAGCAAAAAGCGCAAGCGAAAGCCCATTTGTTACTGTATTACGTTCGCTTCAACCCACAGCTATCCCTGTTAAAGAAAGGCATATGCTCAGGCCTCTAAAATAGAACATAAGCAACTTCATACTGCTTGCCGCTTCACAATAAAAGCTATATGTCTCACAGTTGATATATCCTGAGGTAATCGCATGGCTCATGGAGATAAACACGATGATGAATGCAGCTGCTGCTACTGTCACGGAGCAAAGGCCGTAGTCGGCATAGTGATAGGCGTGATAGCTTTCATACTCGTGCTCGCTGTCGTCCTCTGGCTCATAAGGCTTGTTTTTGGCATAGCATTAGGCGTCGCCACCCTAAGCATCTTCGCACCACACTTCATATTAGGGGCCATATTCTTCATCATCATCCTATGCATCATTTTCTGGCTCATAAGGCTTCCATTCCGCATCATCCGCGGAGGAAGCAGGCGTGATATAAGGATTCTGAGGAGGAGGTATGCCAGCGGCGAGATAAGCGAAGCCCAGTTCAAGAGAATGATGAAGAACCTTAGGGAGCAAGGACGTTACTAAAAGCATTCCTACAGCTGCGAGCATAAGACTCTACCATCTTCGAATCCAAATTAATCGTGTCGATTCAGAATTCTCTGCTCTTTCAACAATTTCCTATTTCGCTCTATCCTTCTTTTCTCCGCAGCTATCTGCCTCCTGAGTTTTCTAGCGTAATATTCTTTCAGCGGTTTTCCGCCTCTGGCTATCCTTCTTTTCTCCGCATCTATCTGTCTCTTAAGTTTTCCTGCATAATAGAAAAACAAAAGAGTTACTATGGTCGACGCCCAGCCCGCCCATCCGAAAATTCCTCCCAAGATCGCCGATATGCCTCCTATGTAAAAGATGAAGCTATAGTTGTTCCATCCAAACCTTACTACTTCTATAAAACCATTCAATCTTGAGCTGGCCATCCATCCAGCAAGGCCCTTGATAACGTCCATAAACTCCCAACCTAAGAATAATGATACTTTCCTTTATTATTAAATACCTTCTTTACGGCATAGGCTCTAACCACTGCGCTATCCAACAAAAGTTGAACTTATAGGTTACTCCAGAGAATTAGGAATATACTCTGCCTCTTCCGAAGGCTGAAGAAACCCACGCCATTTGATGGCGGAGGGCAGAGTCGCGCGCGCTGATAAACTTACTTTCCTCCTATTCTGAACATTCTTGTGCCACAAGCAGGGCAAGAACCGGACATCGCCTTTTTCCCGTTCTTCATTGTGACTTCCTTCGCGTCCTTCATCTCCTTCTTCATCTTACACTTAACACAATAGGCTTCCATGTAAATACCAAATTTATATGTTACAGCTCATTATAAAAATGTTGCCACTAAAGCGGTATCCTCAACTTTTTTGAAAAATGGGTAAAAAGGCAGAAATGCAAACATCAAACTGACAGAAACTCTCAAGAGGGCTTTTAAATCTATTCTACCTAGTTTTTACCATGGGCTTACTAAGAATTCAAAACCTTATGACCAACGAGCTCTCAAAAAGGGCTTTCCTAAGCAGGCCGCCAGAACCTCCATTCGAATTCCTTCTCAATGATCCTACAAATTCGATCTTCATAGGCATAACCAAGCTCTTCAGCGTTCCGTTTACCTGGTCATTCTCCATCCTGACGAATCCACACATAAGCGTGGTAGGGATAACCGGCTCAGGTAAGAGCTTCTTTGTCAAGACCTTCCTCACAAGGGCCAGCTATGTCTGGAATACAAACGCGATAATCATCGATTGGGCCGGCGAGTACATCTCCTGGGTCAAGCAGAGCGGAGGCATAGTGATCTCCTTTTCCAAGGGGGACTACATGAACATAATGGACCTATCGGGGATGAAGCCCATAGACAGGGTCAAGCAGATAATGAACTCGCTGGACATACTCACCGACATAAGCGAGTACCCCGAGCAGAGGAGGCTGACCGCCGAGGCGGTGGAGCAGTCCTATACCAACTTCGGCTTCAACATAGCCTATCCTCCGCCGGATGACAAGGAGGTTCCCACGCTGAAGAACGTGGTGAGCCTGCTCGAGGAGAAGCAGACCGAGGGCTCCTACGCCTATCCTGCCGAGCTTGAAAACGCCATCTACAGGCTGAGACAGTTCTCAAGGCCAGGCGAGGACTACTTCGCCAACAAGAGCACCATAGATATAGGCAAGCTTGCGACATCCGGTCTTGTGGACATAGACCTTTCCAGCTTGCCTGACGAGCGTTTCAGGGCGCTCGCCGCGCTGTTCATACTCCAGACCCTGAAGGAAAAGATGAGGCTGGAGGGATGGAGTGCCTCAGCAGGGCTCAAGACCATAGTAACCCTGGACGAGGCATGGAAGGTGGCAAGCGACGAGAGGAGCGACGCTGTTACCATAATAAGGGAAGGAAGGAAGTATTCCTTCGGCCTGATAGTCGCGTCCCAGAACCCCACCGACATACACGAGACCATCTTCTCAAACGTAGGCACCACGATGATGCTCAGGATCCGGTTCGAAAGGTTCATGGAATACCTCCAGGGTTCGCTCAACTTCTCCGACTTCATAAAAAACGAGATAAGCAAGCTCGGCGTCGGCCAGGCTGCCGTGGACATGTCATTCAACAGCTCGGTGAAGTTTCCCAATGTCTTCATACTGGAGCACATAGTTGGCGAGCTTCCTCTTGACACCTTCACCATAACAATCACCGAGATACTCGAACCAGCTGAACAGGCAGACCCGAAGATAAAGAAGGATTACGTATTCGACAAGATAACCCTCAACGCAAAACTCGTGGAGAACGGGCTGAACGCAGGTACCATACTTGGAATATTCAAGAAGATAGGGGACCAGAACCGCATAATAGACATAAGAAATCTCGTGGAGGTAATGGAAAAGGAGAACGTAGGGAGGGACAACATAGTGGCCCTGCTCAGGGACATAGGCCTGCCAGATTCCATACTGACGAGGATATTCACTCTCACGCAGCATTAGGTGAATTGAATGCCAGGAAGTTTTAGCGTAAACCGTTTGGATCTCAAGAAGATGCTAACCGCTCTAGGAATAAGCGACGGTGCGGCAGAGGGCGTTCTGAACACCATGAACAAGATGCACAGGCACGCCAACGTGGTCTTCTTCGTGGACATGCTAGAGAAGCTCGGCCTCAAGCAGAATGACATAAACAACATACTGAGGAGGATAGGCGTCGATGACGCCTCCATAGCCGAGATATTCAATGTTCTTGACGAGGAGAGGATACAATCCTCCTTCGGGAAGGTAGTAGAGCTCACGGTTGATTGAAATGAGGGAAAGCTTTTGCATAGTCTGCGGAAAGAAGAAGGACGGGCCGGAGATCAAGGAGGACAACGTCATCCGCGCCATCCGCTGGTTCAACAGGAACATCAGGAGGACACCAGAACACCACAATCGGATAGTTGTCTGCGGCGAATGCTACGAGAAATACAAAAAACAGAGGAAGAAGTACCTCTCCAGGCAGAGAATCTATCTCGTGCTGGGGACGCTCTTTGCCATATTCGCCGTAATAGTCTCGGTGAACAAAATAGCGGCACTGCTTTCTGGCATCGGGCTGGTCATAGTCCTCTTTCTCTTCTCCCTGTTGAGCTACATGCCTGACCTGAAATATGATCAGGGCCGCGGAAAGGAAAAAGCGGAAAAGAAGTGAAGGCCTACTCCGGGCAGCCCTCCTCTGTGGCAAGTTTCTGATTCCTGCCTCCAAAGCCCCAAAACTAAAGATTAAATAGGTTTAACCTTTTTATAGATAGCGTGATTTGTTGGCAGAAGAAGCGACTCCGACGCCCAAAATGGAAAAACTCGTATTTCCGGCAAAGCTGACAGGCACAATGGAAGAGATAAGCGCCAGGATAAAGACAGTCCCCTTTTACATGACCGACTTCGTAGGAAATATCCTGACTGTCGTTCGTGTCGAGAGCAGAAACATCCACAAGCTTCCATACTTATTCTACATAATAGAGATGAAAGAGAACGAGATGGACGTTTCATATTCCATTCCTAACGACGTAAGCGAGATTATGAGACGGGCCACGATGCTGAAGAACGTAGCCTCCTTGGCCTCCCTCACCGCCGACCATTACTCCATAGACGAGGGAAAGCTGCTTCAGTACGTAGACTCGACATTGGACACCATCCTCAAAGGCCTCTCCCAGCCCTACAGTCTCATCTTCAACCAGTACAACTCCCTGCTCGGCGAGTACCGCGCGCTCAAGAGGCTGAACCTCGAGCTCTCAGCATCCAACAGAAACCTCACGGTACAGGCGGCGCAGCTCACCGAAGAGAACAAGAAGATGGCAGACGAGCTCAAGAAGCTCCAGAAGTATTCGGACGAATCGCTTATGGTCATGGTTGAGGACTGGATCGAGGTGCACAACAACACCATCGATGTAAACGAATTCGCAAAAACCTACGGCTTCGGCTCCCCAAGAGTCGAGGAGATACTCGACAAGATGGTCTCGCTCGGATACCTTGAGTTGAGGAACTAGGTGCTATTCTGGAATACAAGGTCTCCATAAAAAAGAAGTTCAATAACATGAGGATATACCGGATAGTTAAAAGGGTAAACGACAATACGAACTTTGTCTCAAGGGCGGTGCAGTCCTTAATCGACAAATACCTGCTCAAGAACCAGAAAGGGGGGCAATAAGGTCTTACATGGCGTATTCAAAATTTCTAATAATCGGCATCTTCGTAGCAGTCCTGGTTGCCATAGCCCTGCTCTCCCTGTATTTTTACATTTCCATCTCAACAAGCGCCCTCATAAAGCAGCTTGCCCAGCCGAATGTCACGGTCAATAGCCTGCCAATAACCGGGAAGGCGTCCATCGGCAGCACCGCGGCGTACTCATACGATAACAACACATACATCGTAGAGTCAGCCATAGTCGATTACAACTTCCAGAATACCACAAACAGCACCGCTGTCCTAAACGTCTACAAGAAAAACCCCATACAGCACATATACCTTATAAATGTCGGAGACTACTGCTACGAATGTCTAAACGAAGGAGCAATCAATGTGAATCTTTCAAGCTACCTCACGCAGTATGGCTTCAATCTAACCAACTACTCCTATATCAACCTGAACCAGGTGTACAACTCGAAGCCTAATTCCATACTGATAATCCCCTCCGGACTGATGCCCTGTGTCCTTATACCAGAATTGCAAACAATATGCGCTATTTCAAATGCGACTACTACCAATGTAACAAGCCTCCTTTCAGAAGGCGACACAATAGTCTACGTAGGCCTTAATTTCTCCAGCTTTAAAAACTACAACGCGGGTACAACCCCAACTAACCGCTCCATCAGTCAAGATTTAATCGCCGCAAACCTCAATACAACAAAACCAAGAAAAACGGCAACAGCGAGCGGGTTTTACTTCTCCAATCGCTCTTTCTCCTTCTTCAACGGTTCAACATACGGACCTGTAGCATACACCTATTTCGGAAACGGCACATTCATAGCCTTTCCAAATTATCCCGATCTGAATTCTTCCCTGGGAGGCTGGTCAAATGCAAGCGAGCTGTCACATGACATAGCCTACGCGCTTTATTCGAGATTCTGGTTTACCCTAGTGGCCCAAAGCCCGCTCGAGCAGTTCAACGGAAAGGGGCAGCTCCCTCTCTTTACGACAAACGATCTGACGAACGGCATGATGGACACCATCAGGAATAGCACGATGGGCTACTCTGGCACCATAAACGATCAGATAAACAGATCCTACTCGCTTGTAGACCTTCAGCTTTTCAACCAGTCCAGCTTTATAGCGGAGCAGCTTCCCTTCAGGATGAAATTCCAGAATAACGGCACCCTGGGTCTCCCTGCCATAGTAGGAGAAGGGCAGCCCGTAAAGCTTCTGATCCGCATCAATCCCTACACTCCCACTTCCATGAGAATAATCGGAAACCCCCCACGCTATTTTCAGGACTTTCACCTAAATATATACAACAGCACACTTGGTCTTCTCTACCCTCCCTATAGCCCCATTTCCATTCCCGAGTTCAATATCACCATTCCAACTACTAACTTCACGGTATTTACGCTCAAACCCGGCTACTACTCCGCATCCCTGCAGGACCGAATTGACGGCATATACGAGAGCGCTCTCTTCTACGTTCCTCCATTCAACGTAATTCCTGTAGCGCTCAACTTCAACAACGGGACCTTCGCATTAAAAGTAACAAACAACAACCAACTCGTCTCCGGAGTAAACTACACCGCAAAAGTAGACGGCATCTATTCCTTCAACGGCATTGTAACCGACGGAAAGATAAAATTCTCCCTTCCGTCAGGATCCGTTATGCCCTATGGATACCAGACCATAGCGCTCAACATGCTCAATCTCAACTATTCAGTGCCAATCGGCATCTACTCCAAGCCCCCAGAAGGCTCCATAAATCCATTCTACATAGAATTCGGGATAGCCGGCCTTGCAATACTGATAATCAACCTTGTATTAAAAGCGCCCACAAGAGACGAGTATTTCATAGACGTGCCCCTCTTTCCCCCAGCGCAGAAGACAGAGGTCAAGGCAACCGCTGCCTCGATCTTGAGCATATTTGATACCATAAACGAGCATTTCAGATGGAAATACATGCCTCTTACCGCAGAGGAGGTGAAGTCCGGCATAAGCTCAAACATAAGGTACAATAACATGCCCATAATGATCACCATGGGAAACTCCACTGAGATTCTCTACAAGATGGCGAACAGGGGAGAAGTAGAGATAATCTCCCCGTATTTCATGCCAAGCAAGTGGAAGGAGGCTTCACACCACGACATAGAATATCTCGTAATCTTCAGGAAACTCAGGGACTTCGCAGTAAAGAACGCGATCCTATTTACCGACCTCGATTCCGGCGAGGCTGCAGACATGGTGATGACCAACAGGGGCGTGCAGAGCCATCTCTACATCTATTCGAAAACCTCAGGAATAAAGGACGTAAAGGTAAGTCCCGGAGTAAGAACATTCATAGTCTTTCTGGACGCCGAATCAAGGGCGCAGTTCATTGACAAGCTCTCGGACACCAACGGCGTCGAAGCGGAGAAGCTCAGGATAGGCATATCGACCGCGACAATAACTCTTATAGACACGGAGAATCTCGGGCAGCTGCTTTACTAATTTCCTGAGAACCTTTCCCTTAGCATTTCGACTATTGCCTGCATGGCATTGTCCATATTTTCCCTATTAGGTCCATAGGCCCCCGCCGCGCAAGGATGCCCCCCACCGCTTCCTCCAAGCGATTTTCCGGATTCCAGCAACGTCCTGCCCAGATGGATTCCGAACTTTCTGTCAAGCGGAGCCCTGAGCCTTGCGGAAATCGAAACCTCATTCTTCCTGTCGGACCAGAAGACCGAACCGTCAGCGCCGAAATTTATCGCCGTCTGCGCGACAAGATTGGCACTGCCGCTAGCCTTCCCGTAGATTAGTATGTAATCGCCAACTACCTCTATCTTCGCGGTGGTGAGGTCCTTCATCAGGTTGTACCTGTTTTCCGCGGAGACTTCCTGGTGGAAGTACTCGACTATCTCCGCATAGCTCGTATCCGCAATATCGAGCAGCTCTGCGATCTGTTTGAAGGTAAGCGATGTCGCATTCTGGAAGTTCGCAGAATCGGCTATTATCCCGTTAAGGAGAAGAAGCGCGTTTTCTTTTGTGATTTCCTCATGGTTTTTCTTTAGGACTTCATACACTATGCTGGACGCGGAATTGTACCCCTCATCATTGAATACTATCATATTGTTTTGGAGCTTGTACTCCTTGATTGCATGGTGGTCTATGAAAATGACGCTGCCATTAAACCTTGAAATGTCATGCTTCAACTGGTTCAGGACATCCAGGTTATTTGCATCGGTAACTATGACTAGCTCCCTGTCCTGGGGGAAACTGGTACCTATCTTCTTGTTGTATCCAACCTGTGCAAGCATCCTCTTGGCGTTGTTTGTCAGGAAGTCGGGAGTTACCACCACCGCATCTTTAAAGTACTTGGAAAGCGCAATTGCGGATCCCACTCCATCCCTGTCTCCAACCGCATGGAAGGTCAGGACCACCCTCTTATTTTTAGCTTCAGATATTACAGTACAAAGCCTATCAAAACTTGAGAAGTCGGTCAAGCCATTCCCTGTGCCTGTTTGTAAATCTTAGTTATCCTCTCGTTGAGCTGCTTCTCCCTGTTTCTCAGCTCGGTGTAAGTCTTATTCGCAGAGAGCAACCTCGTCTCTGTCAAGGCAGACCTGTCTTTTATGTCGACCAAGGCCTTTTCCTTGCTCGTCTCGACTATCACTCCTCCAACCGTTATGTAGACCTTTCCCGCAGCCTTGTCCAGTTCCTCCTTTGCCCTCTCCATGTCTATCTTCTGTCCGTTGAACTGCTCGAGCTGGAGCGCGATGCTCCTGAGCTGCTCCTGGAGTATCTGGTAATCCTTCAAAAGCTTCTCCAATTCGTTTTCCTGCGGCTGTGCTTCCGTTGCCATAGAATCAATCTCCTATACATTGGGAAGGAGGATTTTATATTATTTGGCATTTCATAAACTCAGCATGGAGGCATTCAACACGCACAAGACTGAAAAGAAGGAGGAGCACCATATAAACAACATCCTCGGAGGTCTCACAAGAAGCCCCACACAGCAGACCATAGAAGAGATAATCAGGAAGAGCACCTTCATAATCCACCAGGGAGCATACGTCTACGCGAAGGCTAAAAACAGGCCGGAGAAGGGAAAGCATTTCATGGTATCCGAAGATGAATCTGAGATAACAGTAGTGACAAAAGAGGAAAATCTGAGGTTTGTTGACGTGATTGAAAGGAAAAAGGAGGCCTATTCATTGATAGCGCTGAATCCCTCAAAATCTTTCTCTTCGGTGGGGTTCCTCGCAGCGGTAAGCAACGCGTTGGCAAAGGAGAAGATAAACATATTTCTGCTCTCGGCTTACTCCAAAGACTATGTACTTGTAAGAGTGCAGGATCTGGATTTTGCAAAGAATACTCTGGTAAAAACAGGCCTCAAAGAAGTGCCCTTGCACTGAAGATATATGTACATTGTATTGAAGAATATTACTATTCCTGCGACATCAACCAACACCATTTCAAATCAGAACAAACCAAAAATAATACTCCGATCTAATTTTCATTCAAGTCAGACCTACACGCATAAATATCTAAAAATAATAGAAATATTACAAATCTGAAGGTATAATATTATGGCACAAATACTTAGAGAGGCAATGTTTCTTTCTCAGTCTCCTTTAGCTCTAGCAGGCCGAATATCAGATTCCCTCCATTCTCAAAAAGAAGACCCTCTACTTGCCCCCTCACTAGCCAGGCTTGCAGGAATGATAAGAAGATCTTCCCTTCTTAACGCAGAACCTATTTCTTACGAGTTGCTACAACTCGCAAGACGCGATCCAAGTACAGCAGAAATAGTTAATGAAACAGTAAGACTAGATACTGAAATAGGTGGTAGCGCAAATAGATACCCAAATGAGTTAGATATGTTATACGCGATTCTTAGAAACGAAATTTTTCCGCCTTCTTCTAAATTCATTCCGGATATTTTGCCAAAACCAAGAAAGCGAGATCCATATTTCAAACTTGTAATAGCTATGTTTGCAGCCTTTACTATATCAACACTATCCACAGGCATAAGCCTAAATAAAACACTCGAAGCGCAAGAAGAAATAACTAAATATAATCAAACACTACCAACATACGTTTCTCTAAATGAACGGGAAGAAAAGCTTCAAAGATCGCTGGACAAAGTGATAGAAACCATAAATTCCCTTAACGAAAGTCCATCTCTTGACAGGCAAAATTCTGATGAGGTCAATAAATTATTGAGGCAAGAAGGTTCTCTAGGCGAAGACATTCTCAATCTCGAAAAGATGAAGCGCGTGGTCGAAAGGGACCAAGAAGACGATCAATTCGTTTCGAAAAGGCGAGAAAACATAGCCTTTTGGAATACTATTGGAAAAATAAGTATGGATGTAATGGTGACCACCATTGCAATTGGCTCAGTTTTGTCAATTTTCCTTCCTACCCGACCATCGAAGAAAAGAGAAAAGAAGCCAACCAAAAGGGATGTCGACTCTTAAACCTAGGTTGTTGTCTTCTACAAGAGCTTCAACATGGATGTTATAGGATTCAATTCCTTCGAACTCCAAGGTCCAACTCCCAATGCGGTGACCGTTCCTGGAGGCAACTGCGTAAGCCCCGCATCCGTAACTAAGGCACACGGAATCTTCTTGTATTTGAAGGCCTCGGCTAGTTTTCTCAGCGATTCCTCATTATCGACTTTTAATACTATTTTCTTCTCCCCTGTATCTATCCATTCCTTAGCTATCTTCTTGTCTTTTTTCTCAGTTTCTAGATAACTCATCAATGAAGCATGACTTCCTTGAGCCACCGTCTTACCTACTTCCATCTTGATGTCCTTCCTGATTATTATTACCTGCTTCAATTCATCAGGGATGCTCGCCATGGTCTCATCTTATGTCTATATAATTGCTAAACTTACATTATTAAATAGCTCTTGGATAGGGCATTCATATGGAAAATACCTCAAAGGAAGCGGCATTTGTTACCAAACTCATAAGCGAGTATTACAAGGGTCCAGAGAGCATTGCGCCTGACAAGATTAATTCAAGGGAGTTTGGTGCGGGAACGTTCGAGCGCAAGATAGCCTACAGGCACATGTTCTTTCCCAAAGATTCAGAATTTAAGAAGTTTTTAGTTGAAAAGGCGCCCCCATACTTGTCGTGTTCTGCAGCATACTACAAAAGGCCAGATGCGAGACCCATGGAAAACAAGGGCTGGCTGGGGTCAGAGCTGGTTTTCGACCTCGATGCGACCGACATGAATCTCACCTGCCAGTGGGAGCATGGAAGGTCATGGGTCTGCCCAGTCTGCCTCGATTCCGTCAAGGCCGAGACAATAAAGCTAATAGAGGAATTCCTGATCCCAGATTTTGGGTTTTCTCCAAACGAACTTGAAATAAACTTCAGCGGCAACAGGGGGTATCACGTCCACATAAAGAGGGAATCAGTCCTCAAGCTTGATGCAGAAGCAAGGAAGCAGATAAGCGACTACATCTCAGGCAATGGCGTCGAAGTGGAGAGCATCTTTCCGACCATGGGCCAGAAAGGAGTCAAGCTGGTGGGTCCCAAGCCCAATGAAAAGGGGTGGAGGGGCAAAATAGCCAGAAATCTCATAGTAAACCTTGAAAAGGGAACCGACAATCTACTCTCAATGGGCATAGACAAGACGACGGCAAAGAACCTCTACAGGAAGAGGGCGCTGATCGAGCTGGGCATAAACAACGGCAACTGGGACATGGTATACATAAAGAACAAGGCCGACTTCTGGAAGAAGATACTGACCAACCAGGCCATAGCGCAGAGCGATAGAATAGACAAGAACGTCACAAAGGATCCGACCCACCTCATAAGGCTTCCCGGCACAATCCACGGCGAAACAGGCCTCGTCGCGAAGAAGGTGGGCTCTCTGACGGAGCTTGGCGGATTTGATCCCATGAAAGAGGCCATAGCCTTTAAAAAGGGTGAAATCACCATAACCACAACCTCGAAGGAGAAGCTCCTTATCGACGGGCAGACTTTCGGGCCCTACATCTCGGAAAAGGTCACACTGCCCGTATATGCGGGAATATACTTAACTTTAAAAGGATTAGCATCCATATATACAACCTGATACGGCGTCGTATTTTTCTACGATAGCATTACCTTCAGAAGGAATTATCAGGTGCAGCAATGGGCGCATACAAATACATAAAAGAGAGCTTCCAGCAAGAATACAAGGAGCGGAGCCCAGAGCTGAGGAAGCGCATAATCACTTGGAACAACGAGCCCACGCTCACACGAGTCGACAAGCCGACCAACATAGCTCGAGCAAGAGAACTCGGCTACAAGGACAAGCAGGGCGTTGTTGTAATCAGAGCGAGGATAAGAAAGGGACTGAGCAAGAGGGTGAAGGTTGACGGTGGAAGAAAACCATCAAAGAGCGGAAGATATTTCTCCAGGAAGAAGTCGGCACAGGCGATGGCCGAAGAAAGGGTAACAAGGGCGCATTCAAACTGCGAGGTCCTCAATTCCTACTATGTGGGAGAGGACGGCAAGGCAAAATATTTCGAGGTAATACTTCTAGACAGGTCATTGGGTCCGATAGTAAACGACCCAGTCTATGCAGATGCGATAAGGTCCAGAGGAAAGGCATACCGAGGCCTTACGGCATCGGGCAGGAGGCACAGAGGAATGATGTCAAGGGATAGCACAAGGATAGGAACAAGCGTGCGCCAAATCGAGAGAAGATAGTCGGGTGCATGCATCTGCCAGAGGCAAATATCACAATAAACGTCGGAAAGGATCCAAAGGATTACATTGATATAATAGGAAAGTCGATAACATACAAGAGGAGCAACATCAGGCTCTCGCAGAAAGGAAAGGAGATAAAGGCCGTCATAGAAGCCAAGGATTCAAGGGCGCTTCTCGCATCGATGCAGAGCCTAATGAAGCAGTTCAGGATTATAAACAACGTAGACAACATGCTTGAAAAGATGACGAAGAAAAGCCCAGCGAAGGTTTAAATAAGAAAAGAAGAAATCAATATGCTATCAACGTGAAACGATGAGGAAAGGATCACTCGAATATTGGCCGCATAGGCGGGCAAAGAAGCAGATGCCGCGGGTAAGAAGCGCGGCAAAGGTAGCCACGCC
>CAZJZM010000007.1:0-20802 GCA_964550485.1 Microcaldota archaeon
GAAGAGATAAGGAAAGCCGAGTCCAGGCCAAAGCTCGAGGACGGAGAGTACGAGGCGCTCAAGGAGCTCGCCAAGTCGGAGAAGGAGCTCTCGCTGCTGCAGAAGACGCTGGACAAGTACCTCGAGGAGAGCGTAAAGAGGGCGATGCCCAACATTTCATATTTGATAGATTACAAGATAGCCGCGGAGATGCTGAGCAAGGCGGGCTCGCTCAACAGGCTTGCATCATTTCCCGCAAGCACGATCCAGCTGTTGGGAGCCGAGAAGGCGCTCTTCAAGCACCTCAAGTTCGGCTCCAAGCCTCCAAAGTACGGGGTTCTCTTCAAGCTGCCGCAGTTGAGCAACGCCTCCAAGCACCAGAGGGGGAAGCTGGCCAGGGCCTATGCGACCAAGGTGAGCATAGCCGCAAGGGCTGACGCCTACACCAAAAGGTTCATAGCCGATAAGCTCAAGGAATCGCTTGACAAGACGGTCGAGCACATAATGAGCGAGGGCTAGCCGCTTCTTATCAGCTCATTTCTATATAATATCTAGTAGAATCCTTAGGACCCGTCGCAGAAACCTGGCCTTATAGCTGTCTAATCCTCAGATACACTAGGTAGGCCAGATACAGATTTAAAAGCCCTCTCGAGGGCTTCTAAACAATTATGGCGCCGTGTAGCTTGTTGTCCACGAACTCGTGAAGACTACGTTTGCAGACACTCCATTATACAGGTTGCCTGAGTAGTCGTATGGATTGCTGTTGAGAGGCCACCATCCAACCAGGTTGTTGAGCGACTGTGGAACAGCGCCTATTCCGTCCTGATAGAGCGTTAAAATGTCAGCTGTAGGAAGGGAATAGTTGTATAGCTGGACATTCGCTATGATGCCATTGAAGGTCGTACTTGCGACATTACTGCCGCCTATGTAAACAGTGGATCCTGGAGTAATCTGATTTGCTGCGCCAGGTACCACACCGCATACTGTTGTCGGAACGGCGCCATTTATGTATACCTTATCATTGGCAGGCAGGCTGTTGAATGTCACAGCAACAAAGGTCCATGTGTTCTTGACTGAAGCTGCGGATATGCCATATATGCCGCCTATTCCAAAACAGGTAGCTCCAAAAGCGATGCTGTTGGATGCTGTAGTTCCATATGAGAAGGCTGCAGGGCCCGAGGTTGATGACGTTGAGTACATCCAGAATGCAATTGTGCTGTAACTTACTGCAGGAGGGACAGAGACACCTGATACCGTTATCTGTCCCGGTATACTGGCTCCAGCTCCGCTGAATTGTGCGGCGAACTGTGGTTCTTCATTGCTGCAGACTCCTTCAGTATTGATGTATGCGGTGCTTCCCGGTCCTTGAGGCCTGTAGACCTGGCAGGCTCCCGGTCCGACTTTCGGTGAAAGACTCGCGGAGTTGAAGAAGCCAAGTCCGAAAAGCGCGCCGAGGACTACGGCAATTATTAAGATTGCCCAACCGTAGGTCATCAGGTATTCCATTGCTGATTGGATTTTGAATGTCGCCATGTAAATCGATATATATGAAAAGTAAAGCTTTAATAAGTTAACTGCTTCCGCAGTGTACAAAGCTTTGAAAATTTAATACCTCTCTTTCAACCAAATCTCAAAAATATCTATTTTTCTTTCTTCATCCAATTGCCATTAAACTCCTTTTATAAACAACTACTTCATAACAGATGCCTATAACATTAGTGGCGGCGAAACTCATTTGATACAAACTATCACAGAAGTGCATCACATTTCTTAAATCCAAAAGATCGGGAGCATGAAAAAGTGGGTAATAGAACCTCTATTTTCAAGATCCACTAGAATGTTCTGCCTCTCAAAACAGGCTTATAAGAATAAAGAAAGTTAAAATTCGTGCGCTTTCCTGCATCTTTTGCCTTATAAATTCGTAAAGCGCATTGGGTTGATCTTGACGAGGTGTTAGAACATAAATTTCAAGTTTCTATCCCATCTGCTTACACATAGTATTATTAAACTTTCCTTTTTTATATATATCTGATTTACATGGCGACATTCAAAATCCAATCAGCAATGGAATACCTCATGACTTACGGCTGGGCACTATTAATAATATCTATAGTGATAGTTGCACTAGTTTCCATAGGCGTCTTCAACGGAAATCCACTGGGAACTACCTGCATTGCAACCCCTGGATACACATGTCAGGTTGTGCAGTATTATGCAATAGGATCAGCAACACCAGGCAACATGCTTGTGATAATAGGACAGGATTCAGGAACTTCATGGACATCTACCAGCGTGTATTTCGTCAACACCTCGGCTGAATCTACGGTGCAATCCAGCGGGCTGTCATCTGCAACGACAGGAACTGGAGCAAACACCATTACAAGCCTTTCTTCTGGAGTAACTACAACAGTACTCCTTCCGGTAAACGGTGGGAATAAGGCCGGTTCAGCAATACAGGGCTACATCTGGGCAGCCTACACACCAAGCGGATCAAGCGGCTCCACAGTAAACGCGCAGATAGCAAGCGTAACAGCAAAGGCCACATAATCATCTTGGTTACTGGGGCTTACACATTTGTGTAGGCTTCCCTTTCTTTTTTACTTGCCGGCTTTCAGCGCAAGCACTTCCATCAGCTCATTGGCACTGAGCATCGGCTTACTGAGCCTTGTCGTGTCATCAACCGCTATCCTGGGGCATGCGGTGTTTACGAAGGCGTCGAATTCGCGCATGTTCTCGAGCGAGGTGAAATCCACGCTGTTGGAGACCAGTATTGCGGCCTGGAGCCCGGCCTTCTCTATCCTCTGCTTTATCAGTTTAGCCAGCTCAAGGTTGTGCTGCCCGTTCTTTGTGCTCACCACTATCCCGAACCTCTTCGCATCGAGCGAGGCGGCAATCTTTCCCATCTTCCTCCTGCGATAGGTCTCGCGATAGCCGTCCATGAATTCGATTGTGTTGGTGAAGGGCTCTACGGCGAGGAATGGCTTGGTGGTGTGCAACACTGCTCCCAGTGGATGGAAGATCCCGCCTCCGAAATAGACATGTGCATCCACCTGCGAATCGACGCTCGCCGCGCTGCCTATGTCGCATCCGAGAATCTGGCCCCTTTGCTTTGCGAAGCCGTAGGGCTTGCCTATGATCACTTTCTTGCCCTTGTTTTCATAAAACTGCCTTACCTTCTCAAGTTGGTGAACGTGCTGGATGGTCGTGACAATGCTTATGGTATTGTAGGGCTTCAGCTGCTCCAGCGACCTTTCAAGAATATCAAGGGGCGCATCGACCGTGTAGAAGACATATTCCACATTGAAGTCCACGTGCTGGAATTCCGCGTGACCGTAATGGACAAGCTTCTCTGCGCCTATGGCCCTGGCCTCGTCTATTGCAAGATCGCACGCGCCGTAGGTGGGCGAGGCTGAGACAAAGACCTCATTGCCATCGCCTTCGAGTTTTTTGGCGTACTCAAGCGCCTTCTGCTTTAGGCCTTCCGGAAATTGGAGCAGTATTCGCATAAAAATCGTTCCGCATTCTGAGTGAATATTTATATGTTTACATTTAACTCATATAAAAGGATTATGATGAAGGGCAGAGGATACGTTATACTCGTGGACAAGAACGATAGGAAGATAGGCGTAGAGGAGAAGATGAGTGCCCATGCCATGAAGACCGGAAGGCTCCACAGGGCGCTCTCCGTTTTCGTGTTCAACAGCAAGGGAGAGACTATGCTCCAGCAGAGAACCACCGGAAAGTACCACTCAAAGGGCAAGTGGTCCAATACCTGCTGCAGCCATCCGATGCCAGGCGAGAAGGTAATCACGGCAGCGCACAGAAGGCTTGGAGAGGAGATGGGTTTTGACTGCGAGATGTGGGAGGCGTTCGAGTTTCCCTACGAGGCGAACGTGGGCAACGGACTGCGCGAGAGGGAGTACGACCACATCATATTCGGGAAGTATGAGAAGGAACCAGAGCCAAACAAAAGGGAGGTTCAGAACTGGAAATGGATGAAAATGGAAGAGCTGGTAAGAAGGATAAAGAAGAATCCGAACGCCTTCACGCCATGGGTAAGGCTCATGATTGACGAAGTGGAAAGAAACTACGTCAGAATGCACGGAAGGATAAACAAGGCATAGATATTTCTTCCTGATAATCGGTGTGCCTTCGGTTTTACCTCCAATGTAAAGCGCCAGGCAAAGTAGTTAAAAAGATCGCAAATCCTGTATCTGGATTTGCTCTTTGTTCTACGGCGCTTTGAGTATCTTGGTGTCTGAAAAGAGGTCCGAAAGGAGGGTTTGCGCATCCTGTAAGCGATACCGACATTGCAACCGCTGCACCTAATGCAACTCTTCGCACAACTTTAAGAGGCTCCTTTGGATCTTCCCGAAACGTTCTTTTAAGCACCATAATCCCAATATATCTTCTGCCTTTTTTGATTTATAAGACTATCTTTTTGGGACTTTATCACAAACGAGTAGACAATGCTTTAAAAAATCCTTGAACAGCCCTGCCTATTTCATGATCAGTATCTTGAATAGGAGCAGCGCACGCCCCAGGCAACACTAAGGCTGCGCATCCAAATGCTCCTCGACTTATGGTTTTGAGAAATTCTCTTCTGGATTCTGCCGTCCCTACAGGTTCCTCAACCGCAACTCGACTGGGACGTCGTTTTTCAAGAGTCATAACAATCATTTATCTTCCGTCTATTTTAATTTATAATTCTGTCGTTTTGAAAATTTGGCTAGGAATTTAGTGTTTTAATTCCAAATCTCACTTATGTAAAGCCTTCACCTTCCATCTTTATATATGTGGAAAATCACCAATTATCTGATAACATGGAAGCAAAACTAAGACCACTTCTACCTGGCATAGTTATGCCCCCTAAAAGTCAAATAATGACTGTACTGAGGGAAGCAGGAATCCTAGATAGAATTCCACAAGCACAAGGACTTTATCAATTTTATGCTCAACAAATAGGCAATACTTCAAGGAATCCTCTCGGTTTAATGTTTCAGTGGGAAGTCTCGGCACATCGCACTCTCTATTACCTGCCTGCCGATCTTGCAATTTCTGCGGGCATGACTTTTGATGGAGTGGTCATGGCGATAGCACCAGAGGAGATGGCAGCACAGGCAATAGCTATCAGACAAAAATTCTTAAATGGCAAACCAAATAACTATTCGCGATTTCCAGATCCTCCAAAGGAAGTCTTAGAAAAAATATTGCGACCTTATGCATGATTCAGGAAGCGCTCTTGCTTATTTCCTTAGCAACTATCGAATAGTTGCCTGAAAGCTTCGAGGAAGCCCTCTTCAGAGCCTCCTTCGCTATCGCCAAAGAGGCAGGAGTCGCATTAACCTTTATCTCAAAGACCTGGGTGTTGCGGTGCATCCTTGCGGCAACAGACACCGGCCTTCCAAAGGACATGGACATTCCCTGCGAGAGTCTGTCTGCTCCTGCACCGGTTGCCCTCTTTTTCTCACGTATTACCTGATGTGGATAAGTTACAACCCTGAAGAAATAATTCCCAGGCAGTTCCCTTTCGAGGTATTTGTTAGCCGTCTGCCTTGCTGCCTCGAGCGAGTTCGACCTTACCTGTACGTATTGGTCGGAATTAAGCGTGAGTATTGTATCATAATCTGGCTTGTTTACGCCCATCCTGAAGATAAGCAAGCTGGTGTGGGGAAGAGCCTTGATGAAGTTCTTTCTCGGCTTCTTTACAGAGTACCTGCTCCAAGACTGGCTTGTAATGTACCTCATTGTGCGTGCTGGCCTAAGTTTCATAGTAACCACTGAAGATTTGTAGATAATATATGGATAAAAAGATTATAAAGGGTTTGCTTGCACGCAGATTAAGGTCCTTACTGGCTCTCCTTCTTCACCGCCTTAAATCCTATATCTGAAGGTATATTGTTCGAATTATCTGCATAGCGTGTGTCTATTTCCTTCAAATCCCCTAGAACAAAATGGCTAAAAAAGACTTCTGAAAAATACTGACCTAAGGTATGATGTGGAAAGAATATCTCAACCTTCTCCCCCAACTTAATTTTAATATCCTCTCCTGATCTGTAGTCTTCGCTTCCAAGTTCAACAAATCCCATTAACGGGTGATGTACAACTGCAATGAGCAGACCTCCTGTTTCCAGAACCCTACTTATCTCTGAATATGTATTATCGAGGTTAGCAACGTAAGGAAGGCAGAACTTAGCAGTAACAATATCAAATGATGAGTTCTCGAAAGGGATGCTTTCCATACTGCCCAATACAAGATTTTTAGATCCTCCAAGGGTTCTTACGGCCTCTTTGAGCATCACTCCAGAAATATCTAGTCCATAAACAGCCTTTGGATTCAGTTCTCTAATACTACGAATACCATCTCCAGTGCCGCAACCCAGATCCAAAATCCTCTTACCTTCGAATAAAGCACTGGAAATAATAAATTGTGTTATTTTTGGCTCTTCTGTAGTTCCAGCGCGTTGGAGTTTTGCATACCTTCTTCCTATTATGTCATATTGGTGAAGCACCATAAATAATTCCCACTATAGCTAAACTAGTTATAACTCTGTCCTGGTATGATATACCTGTTTTTTCTTATTTCAGTTTCAAAGTCTAATCTTTGCACGCCGTCAAACGGTATAATATATCTCTTGACAAAGCCCCTACTCACGCCTGTTCTCTCATAAAGATCCTGCGCTTCTATAAGCAAAGAAGAGACATCGTTTACACATATCGGAGAAATTATCCATATAATACCTTCCGCAGCGAAGAAACTGTTTCTTCCATATCTGCCTTCATGTTCTGGGGTAACTGCCATTTCGGGTTTTGACGCTATGTTCCTGAATTCCGAGAAAGCTCTCCATAGATTCCTTATGCCCCCCGCATTTATTGTAAACTGTGGACTGAAAAAATATGATGCAGGGTATTCTGCAACCTGCAATGCCTTTACATAAGCATTTATCAACGGAAGTATCTCTTTCTGGATATGGTCTGCGCCCTTCTGGTCAAAGTTACCCAAGACGTTAACTGTTGATCCTAAAATGCCTATTACCTTTTCCACATCTTCGAAAGTTGCATTATCCAATCTACCCGTTTTGTCCAGTCCCTTGCTCTGCCTGTATCTGATAAGGGAATTCAAAAAATAACGCTCAGAATCAATGTAACCTGAATTTGGTCTTTGGCCAGCCTTCGGATAGAAGTTTTTTGCAAATAATCCGTCCTTTTTCATTATCGGATCGACACCATAGTAGATTCCATCGTCATTTTCAAACATGTATAAATCAACATTCCTAAACAAGAACTGCGCTTTTGAGTTCCCTTCCATAACGAATCCAGACTCAATAAGCTCCATAGCTACCCGTTCCCAGGAATTATCCAAAGAGAAGCTATCTGAAATCAGCATCACATACTTCCTCGGAACCTGATCGATCTTAAGTATGTGTCTTTCCCTTCCGTTTACCGTTGCTTTCGTAAATTGGCTATGGGTCTCCATACCAACCAGAAGGTACGGACCTACATGAAAAACATGTTTTCCCAATACTATTTTCTCTTCGAATTCAGACCCGGCGACTATAAGCGATTTGAACCTAAATTCCACGCTCGCGTCAGAACCCGTTTTCAATAACTGGTCTATGATAGGCCTGTATGTTTTAAGGGTATTTGCCATGTCCAAAACAAATTCTTTTTTTGAAACAACCGGATTCTTATCCGAAGCCCATCCGTACGTATAGGGGGTTACAGACAGCCTGAATGCCTCTATGCAATCCGCATACGTTTTGTTCAGGTTCTGATTTGCATCCTGGAGTTGTGGGTCGTTCCTGCCATACCCTACGGTAGTTATCCTTGTCCTAACTCCAATATCTTCCATGGCGTATTTAACGTACTTGTCTATGAACGGGTAAGAAGTTATGTCGTTGTCTTTGTATGGGTAAATCGCACCTGGCCTCCTCTTCTTCGGACCATAACCTACTAAGCCCTGCTCTGGCATGATGAATTCCTCAGAAAACACTCCCTCTTCCGATAAACAACCCTCCAATCCTCTTATTTTTAGCCCCATGAACTTTATTCCGGCAAAAAGGTTCGCCAGTTCCCCGGCATCCAGCCTAAAAATCGTCTTTCCGGCACCCTCTCCACAGAAACTACACTGATTGAAGCATCCCTTATCTGGCTGAAGTTCCCTCAAATTCGTGATTATCTCTGCTGGAAGCTTTAGCAAATTTTCTATAAGTTGGTCCCTTATTCTTCTGTCCTCCGAAGAAACATTAGAGATACCTCCTTCTGACTCCAATGCTATTTTGTACATCTACTCACAAGTATACTTTGTCCAAACTTGAATATAGAATAAATGTCCCCTGTACAGGGTACATAGTTTATATATGAATATGGCGTAAAAGAGATCATGTTCGAGAAAGAGCTCCAGTCGATGGGTCTAACCGAAGGCGAAGCAAAGGTTTACGAGGCACTCCTTTTTCTCGGTTCATCCACAGTCGGTCCCATAGTAAACAGATCAAAGGTCTCATATTCAAACATCTACGAGATCCTTGACAGACTTACTGTAAAAGGATTGGTCAGCTACGTCATAAAGGAAAAAACCAAACGTTTTCAGGCAGCTGACCCAAGCAGGATAAACGATTACCTAGATTCACAAGAACTCAAGATAACCAGAAATAAGGAGATCCTTAAGAGCCTAGTCCCCTTCCTAAATGACGTAAGGAAGGCGTCAGGCAAAACCGAAGAAGTCGAGATGTTCATAGGAAACAAAGGGCTTATGACTGCCTACGAAGTACTTTTGCATGGCACAAAGAAGGGAGACGAAGCATTTTTCTTTTACGCATACAATCCCGCATACATGGAAATTTCGCTTAGCTTTTACCGAAGGATAATGCCTTTTTTCAAGGAAATAGGGATAAGATGGAACGGCATAACTCAGGAAAGCTACAGGAAGATAAGTTTGGCAAGGCAGATTCCTAAATACATAATCAAAGAGCGTTATGTCGGTTTTCCCGTTCCGGGTAACGTCGGCATTTTCAATGATCGGATATTGATAATCGCCTGGAGCAGCCAACCTATAGGTATAGTCATACACTCCAAGGAGGTAGCCGACAATTTCAAGTCCTATTTCTCTTCACTATGGGAGATGGCCAAGGACTAGCTATTGACGCATGTTTTATCTCTTGAATATGACCTTGCCTATTATCTGTCCCTCGCTCACGTGCCCGAATTCCCTGCTGTCTTCGCCAAACAGGGTCTCGTTGTCGCCAAGGACAAAATACCTGCCGTTGTTTGCGTTCTTCACTCTTTTTACCAGATGCATATTCCTGTAGGGGTGCTTCAGCACAACTATATCCCCTTCTTTTACTCTCTTGCTGAGACCACTTACCATTACGTATTGGCCTGATTTGAGGCCTGGCTCCATGCTACCGTCAGGAACTTTGAAGAGCCTGAACGCCAATTTCATGGAATATAGTAGAATGGGATAATTAAAAAAGATTTAGATTATGCTGTATCTCATTTCTTCAGCAGTTCTGTCGCTTCATTGACTATGTTTTCTGCAAAAAGCCCATACTTCTTCATGAGTTCAGGTCCATCCCCTGATTCACCGAAAGTATCCTTTACGCCAACCATCGCCATCTTTGTGGGGTATTCCTTCGACAGAACTTCCGCGACTGCCGAGCCCAACCCTCCTATGATGTTATGGTCTTCCGCAGTCACTATCGCTCCGGTTTTCTTGGCAGCTTTTATTATCGCTTCCCTGTCCAGAGGCTTTATGGTATGGCAATCCATGACTCCAGCCGATATTCCGTTTTGCTTGAGTGTTTCAGCTGCCTTGAGCGCCTCTGCCAGCATTACGCCGTTGGCTATTATGGTCAAGTCGTCTCCATCCACAAGCGTTTCAATCTTACCCACCCTGATCTCTTCGTCCCCTTTGTATACTACAGGTATTGAAGATCTTAGTATCCTTATGTAAGCCGGTCCTTTTGAGCGTCCGACCTCCTTTATGAGCATTTTTGCCGAGTATGCGTCTCCTGGTGCTATCACGCGCATGTTGGGAATCGCGCGCATTATTGAAAGGTCTTCTATCGCCTGATGCGATCCTCCATCAAAGCCCACCGCGATCCCGCCATGGGATCCTATTATCTTCACGTCAAGCTTGCAATAGGCTATGGTGTTCCTTATCTGGTCTATCGCGCGCTCCAGGAAGACTATATAGGTTCCGCAGAAGACGGTCTTGCCGGCAAGCGCGAGTCCGGCCGAGACTCCTATCATGTTTTGTTCTGCTATCCCGACGTTGAAGAATCGCTCAGGGAACTTTTTCCCGAATTCCAGCATCTTGATCGATTCGGTTGTATCTGCTCCAACCATCACCGTATTGGCATTTTCGGTTCCGAGTGCGACTAGGGCTTCTCCAAGAGCGTCCCTTAACGATGCCATTTTTGTCTCCACCATCTAATCTCCCTTGTATTCCACCTGCTTTATCGCCTTCTCCAACATCTCCTTGTTCGGAACCTTTCCGTGGTACTCCTTATTTCCCTCCATGAAGTCCACTCCCTTCCCCTTCACGGTCTTCGCAATTATCACCGTAGGGAATTTTTCAGTGTTGGCCCTGTCCAGAGCGGAGATGAGCTGCTTCAGGTCATGGCCGTCAACCTCGATGACGTTCCAGTTGAATGCCTTCCATTTTTCGGCAAGCGAATCTGAAGGCATTATCTCAGACGTCGTTCCTTCCTGCTGGAGGCCGTTCTTGTCTATTATGGCGACAAGGTTGTTTAGCTTGAACTTCGCTGCTGACATCGCAGCCTCCCAGACCTCGCCTTCGTCCTGCTCGCCATCGCCCATGAGCACGTATATCATGTGTTTCCTGTTGTCGAGCCTCGCGGCGAGCGCCATGCCTATTCCTTCCGAAAGGCCTATGCCCTCAGGACCTCCAGGTATCTCCACACCCGGAAGCTTGTTCGGGTCGGGGTGTCCCTGAAGTCTTGAATTCAGTTTTCTAAGCGTGGACAATTCCTCTTTTGGGAAGTAACCGCATTTTGCCAATACGCAGTACAATAGCGGAGCCGCATGTCCCTTCGAGAGGAGGAATCTGTCGCGATCCTCCCATTTCGGGTTCTTGGGATCGTGCCGCATCTTGTAGAAATAGAGCGAGGTTAGTATCTCCACCGCGCTCAATGATCCTCCCGGATGGCCGGAGTTTGATTTTCCCAACGTCTCAAGTATGTCCTTCCTGAGGTCGGCGGTTATGACGCTGAGCTGCCTTATGTCCAACTGCCTGTCTCTAATTGTAAAATCAGTTTCCGGCATGAGAAACAACTACAATTACCTTATTGTGCGGATACAATAATAAAGCATTGCCTCCTCATTTGCTTCTGCTCTCCATGTATATCTTCCTTGCGCTGGCCATGGCCGAGACAGTGGCACTCACCCTCCAGAAAACCCTTCTATTCATGCGCATGCTGCTGATTTTCCTCTGCCTGTCCTCACTTTCAATGGTAAAGAAGGCACCGCCTAGTATTATTGCCAATGTAGTCAAAAGCCTAATGCCACGGTGATGCTTGAATGCAAAATATGTCCTCCCTTCCTGCCTCTTGCAGAAGATCTTGTCTCTCATCTCCTGGCTTTTAGAAAATGTCAGGGTATGGCCTTCAAGGTGGATTAGAGACACCCTTCCGTTATACACCACCCTGTATCCCGCGGCGCTGGCTCTCAGGCAATAATCTGCGTCTTCAGGCGCCCTGAAGCAACTATCGTCAAGCACGCCGATTTTCTTTATGACTTCTCTCCTTATAAGAATTACCGCGCCTATTACTGCGTCGATGTCCTCTATTTTGTCGTACTGGCCATTATCCGTTTCCGCCCTGCCGCGCGTTTTCGGAAGATTCTTTATGGATATGCCGGCATGCTGTATCTTTAGGTCAGGATAAACTAGTTTGCATCCCTCCACGCCTATTCGTGCATCTCCGTCGGCCAACTCAACCAGCCTCGAGAGCCATGTTCTGTCCCTTGCTATTACGTCGTCATTGAGAAGCACCATGTACTCCGGATTGTATCTCTTCAGCGCATAGGCTATCGCCGAGTTGTTATTTTTCGCATAGCCCACATTTTTCTTGTGTGATAAAACATCGACATGGGGGTAATTCTTTCTTACGTATTCGTCTGTCCCGTCAGGCGAGCAATCGTCAGTCAGTATGGTCTTATAACCGGAAAAGGAAATGTTTTTGATGGAGTCGAGGAGCAGCTTGATTATCGGCTTTCCCTTATACGTAACAGTGCGGCCGTTATAACTAGATACTACTAAACATACCCTCGTTTTCAAATCATCAACCGTGGTTTTCCATACAAGCTCATTTGCCTATCATGAACCTGTAAAGAACTTCGAAGTTCTTGAAATCCAGGAACCTTCCATTTTGAAACTTGTTTACCTCGATCTTCAATTTCCCCGAATTAAGAACGTCCGCCACCGTAAACTCCGAAAGGCCCTTCGGTTTATAATTCATGGTGCTCGATATCTCAAGATACCTTTTCCTGAAGGCCATGATGCCCCACGCCCAATCGCTTTTTGGATTGGCCGACTTGTCTTCAAATAAATAAGTGGAATCATCCTTCACCGAGACCGCACACAGCTCCTTAACATTGTTCACCTTGTATAATCCAAGGACCACGTCAGCATCCGACTGCTTCAGTTTTTTGTACAGCAGGCTAAAGCTTTCTTCGGGGAGCACATACGTATCCGGCATGCCGAAGAGGATATAATCATCATCCGAGAGAAACGGAAGCACCTTATTCATCGCATCCGCCAGCCCCTTTGGCTCCCTTTGGATGATGTAGCCTATGGCAACTCCGTATTCCGAGCCGTCTCCATAATATGAAAAGAGAGGGGTTCTGTTTGGAGACGCAACAAAGTAAATCTTCTTCGCCCCGGCTTTCAGCATCATGTCAAAAACATGTCGAGACACCGGCACCGGGCCGCCCGTCTTCTTGTCTATCCTATAGGGCATCATTTCCTTAGGAGTAACATAGGAGAAGCGCGAGCTCCTGCCAGCGCAGGGAATAAGTCCAACTATTGCCATATAACCTCCATTATCTTCCCGCCGTGTGTCCATCTTCAGCGTGGTCCATGTCCGCAGCCGGAGAGGCCAGGCCTTGGCCACAATATATGAGAAGATTACCTTTATATTTATGATGTCGTATATATTTCTATTTTCTCCATGTGTATTCTGCCCTGGAGGTCCTGTAATCTAAATGTGGTATAATTGGACGAAGACGAAACGCGAAAAAAACTAAGCGAGATTGAGGAACGCAAGAAGGTCCTCGCCCAGGGGGAGAAAGAGTTCAGCAAGGGGAAAGAACTCCTGAACAAGGAGGAAAGCGAGCTGAGAAAGGAGATGACTTTCGAGAAGAAGGCGGAAGCTGCGGAAGGCAGGGCAACCAACTTCGATAAAAAATGGAAGGGCATCTTCGGGAACCCCTCGGAAAACAACCTCCAGACCTACCTATTCTATTCGATTGCCGTACTGCTGATATTTGTAGCGGCCATCTACCTACGAAGCACGCTGCTGAAGTACTGGGGCTTCTACGAGCCCGACGACTTCTATCACTTCTCTGTCATAAGGGCCGCAGTCAACAACAACTTCCTCATACCTGTAAAGCTTGGCCTGTCCGGCTGGCCGCAACCCAGCGACATAAGCGAGCCGCGCGGGCTGTATTGGGTAACCCTGATACCGTATTTCTTCCTGAGATTCTTGGGAATCAGCTACTATAACATAATGAGGAACATCTCTCTCGTATTCGGACTCCTGGACATGCTCGGCGCCTACCTGCTGGCAAGGCTCCTGAGCAAGGACAAGTTCTTCCTCCTGCTGGTATTGGTGCTCGTAGCCCTGAGCTCCGGTGACGCCGCAAGGACGAGCGCGCTGATATACAGGGGAGACAGCTTCGTCACAATATTCCTCATAATAGCGCTCCTCTTTCTGGTCTACCTATTCAAGGCGAAATCGAGCCGGGAGAAGACCATCTGGGCGATCCTTTCCGGTCTCTTCCTGAGCCTGACAAACTTCGTCTGGAACGGTTCTCCATTTGTCACCATAATATACCTGGTGACCGTTATGCTGGTACTGATTTTTTCCTTTGTAAGGAAGAAGGAAAAACTGCTGAACGACTTCCTCTACGTCCTTCTCGCCCTAGGAGTCTGGTTCATCGGGGTAAACGCCTTAATCTTCGGAGGGCAGATCACGTTCGGCGCGCAGTCGCTTTCAGGGCTTGAATTCCTGCCAATCTACGCCTTCCTATGCATAGGCTGGTTCGTAGCGCAGTACATAACCAAAAAGAACTACTTTGAAAGCGGCGTAGCAAGGCTGGCATTGATAATCGCTGTCGTTCTCCTTGGTATCGTTGCGATCTATGCAATAGAACCAGCGCTCGTAATAAACGTAGTGCTAAACAACGGGCTCATAGTGACAAGCTCCTTCACCGCAACCATACAGGAGCTCACGCCACCGACATACAGCTTCCTTTTTGCGAGCTTCGGCTACGCGCTCTACACCTCTCCCGTAACCATACTGATGACGCTTCCTTCGGTCGTCCTCCAGGGGGTTTCTGCGCTCTCGGTGCTCAGGACGGAGCTTGACTTCGTATTCTGGATAATAATGCTGCTGGGCTTCATACCTTACCTCTTCATGAAGGTCTACGATTCGGAAGGCTTCCTGAGCGGCAATGCGAGATGGAGGCTCGGCGTGGACGTGGAGATGATAGTGCTCGCAGTATACTTCGCAATAACCGCCTTCCTCCAGATATACGCGATCAGGTTCAACTCCCTCGTGGCGGTGCCACTTGCGATATTCGGCGCATACACCATATACTGGCTTACCCTCTTCTCAAAGAGATTCAACCTAACAAGAATACTCGGCATGATAGCCCTATTCTTCATACTCCTGCTAATATTGAATTCTACGCTTGAAGGCACATTCGGCTCATCGCTCGTCTTCCCCATGGTCTCGTTTGTGCTGGCCGCCCTCGCAGCCGTCGGCGTCTATCTCCTGGCAAAAAGCACCAACAGATACGAGGTCTACTGCTACGCCATAACAATAGTACTCGTAATGGTCCTTCTCTACTATGACATAATCTTCAGCGCGAACGTTTCTCCCGCAGACTCCATGAACCCGTCACTCTTCTCCGCCATGACCTGGCTCAAGAACAACTCGGCTGCCAACAGCGTGGTCCTGACCCTCTGGCCCGACGGAAGCGTTGTCGAAGGGGTGGCAAACAGGACCAGCGTGATGGACAGCGTGGGCTCGCAGAATTCGCAGAAAGCCGACCCCTTCGCACTCTGGCTCTTCAATTCAAGCGGCCATCCGGGCTTCCTGACCTCAAGCAACATCGGAAGCCCCAATTATCTTCTGGTGAGATATGTCTGGCTCTATGGCGAGAGCGTCGGAATCTTCCAAGAATCAGGTATCAACTCGAGCCAGGAAAACGGCTACGCCTTCGCCCCGCTCTCCAGCTTCAATGAGTTCGCCAATTCTACCACCGAGATATTCAAGTTCAGCAGCGGCTCGAACGGGCAGGGCATAAACGCGGTCGCTCAGGTGTACAGCAACAACACCCTCCGCAGCTACATAGACGAGGGCAACGGACAGATCTCCCCATTCACCTATGTGGCCTTTGACGACCAGAGCACCGGCAACTTCAGCGTGGTCAAGCAGACCGCCTTCAATACGACAAACAACCAGCTGCTGTTGATACAGTACTCCGAGGTGCCAAACCAGCAGCTCAAGCTGAACATAACGAATGCGGCGATCTTCGCCCAGGGGATGGCCGACAGCAACCTGCTCAAGTTCCTGTACTTCTGCAACGCCAGGACCTGCCTCTGGAACAATAACGTCGCTTCCCTGCAGCTGGTCTACGCCAACTCCGACACGAAGATCTTCAAGATAACCTACAACAGCACTACCTGAGCCTACCGTACTTGCAGGCCTTGTTCAACGGGCATTCTGCGCAGACAGGCTCGGTCTTCCTGCAGTATCTCTTGCCGAGCTCGACAAACTGGGCGTGGAAATCCTTGTATAACCTAAGGTCTTTCGGGAGTTCCCTCAAAATAAGCGACTGAAGCTCCTCGTATCCAAACTCCTTCCTTCTGAGATAAATCCTCGACATGCTCCTTCTGGTGTACGCGTCTATTACAAAGATCGGCTTCTCGGCCGCATAGAGCAGTATCGAATCGGCGGTCTCCATGCCAATGCCATTCAGGGATAGCAACTCCTTTCTCAATTCAGGTACGCCATTATCAAATAATTCATCCAAGTTTTTATAATTCCCGAAGAGATATACTACGAAACCCTTCAGCCTCTTCGCCTTCTGCTTGTAGAAACCGCTCGGTTTTATCAAGACCTCAAGTTTTCGTATATTAATTCCAGCTATCTTTTTTAGGTCAAGCATCTTCTCTTTTCTTAGGTTGGCTATCGCCTTCTCCACATTCTTCCAGCTTGTGTTCTGAGTGAGGATCGCGCCTATGATTACCTCATCTCTGGTCTCGCCTGGCCACCAATCGAGGAAGCCAAACCTCTTTCTGAGAGCCAAATAAATCCCTTTCGTTTCTACTTTTTTTATCGCACCACCAGCAACTTTAAATATTTATTCTAGCAATGTATTTATGAATAGCCATTTGGCTATTTGCTCGGCAGCGTCGGGATTTGAACCCGAAAATCCTGGATGGACCTCGCTTTTCAGGCGAGAGGGGTACCAATTACCTTTGTACGCTGCCTTTGAGCTATTATTTTGGTTTAGACATTAGTCCGAACGCATATCTTATACTAGATTACAAGTTTATATACTTTATTATATATATTATACTTGGAGAAATAGGTTCTTCCATGACGTGGCTCAGCTAAGTAGAAAAAGATTTGGAGCGGAATTGGTTTTCGGTTACTGTATCCTGATCTCTCCGCTTTTTATCTTGGCTATGATGGCCATGGCATCGACTCCGTCGCAGGTTATGTTCATGCTCTTGCACGTTCCAAGGACCTGTTTTGCCTTATCGGCGAAGGTGTTTCCGTACATGCCATTCTCCTTCGCCTTTGCCACCTTCTTTACCTGATCGAGAGTTATGTTTCCTGCTACAGTTTCCTTTGTTTTCGCGCCGTTTGGTATCCCAAGCTCCTTCAATATGAGGGCGCTCGTTGAAGGGGAACCTACCTCCACCCTGAAGCTCTTTGTTGCGGTGTCTACTATAACCTTCACGGGTATCTTCATTCCCTCGAACGCCTTTGTTTTCTCGTTTATCTCAGCGACTATTCCCGCTATGTTTACTCCCAGCGGTCCCAATGCCGGCCCGAAAGGCGGTCCGCTTGTAGCTTTTCCTCCTTCTACCAATCCGTTTATTGTCATTTCAGCCATTATACAACCTCAGCTTTCTGAATTATCTTGGCGGTGTTAGATTTTGTTGTCACCGGTATGGGCACTGCAACATCCATAAGTTCCACGGTTATCTCGTCCTTCGCGACGTCGACCTTCCTGACCTTGGCCTTGTAGCCCTTGAAAGGTCCGGCGAGGAACTCTATTATGTCGTTGACTCCTATCTCCTGCGCCGTCTGTTTGATGGTGAGCATCTTGGATATCTCTTCCTCGCTCAGAGGGCTCGGGAGCATCCCCTTCACATGCGGCTCGTTCATTATGAGCTCCCTGCACGCGTTCTCGCTCTCGGCCTCTATGACCAGGTAGCCGCGCATTCCTGTAGGTAATATCAAGGAGTAAATGGGAAGACTGCCCTTGAGTACCTTGTTCTCAAGTATGTCTGCCGTTATCTTCTCCTGGCTTGATGTCACTCTCACTATAAGGTACAATATATCACTTTATGCCCAGGCCGCCACGCAAAACATGTCACATAGCGGTTTAGGATTGAGTATCTATTGGAAGGTTAAAGAATAAAATACCATACCTTAGGCCTTTCATATGAGCTGAGCGCTGTTTATGAAGACTTGTAGAAGAAGATATAGCTTAGATTTAATGCGCAGGGAGACGCCAAGTTACAGGGAACTGCTAGCAGCAAAAATCGGGGAGAAGAGGTACAAGGAGATCAGCAAGGGCTTCGACGTTCTGGGCAACATTGCGATAATAGACGCTGACAAAAGCGTTGCGGGAAAGGTTGCGCGGATAGTGATGGACACCCACAAGAGCGTGGAGACTGTCTTGAGAAAGGGAGGGCCGGTCAGCGGCAGGTATCGGACAAGGAAGTATGTTTTCGTGCTTGGGAAGAAAAACTACACGGCAAGGTACAATGAAAACGGAGCATCATTCGTATTCGATGTAAGAAAGGTCTATTTTTCGCCAAGGCTTGCATATGAAAGGAAAAGGATAACCGACCTGTCCAAAGACGGAGAGAGCGTAGTGGTAATGTTTGCGGGAATAGGGCCATTTGCGATAGAGATAGCCAAGAAGAACAAGAAATCGAAAATCATCGCTATCGAATTGAACAAAATGGGTTACAAATATGCAATTCAGAACATCAGGATAAACAAGACGGACAATGTAACTCCAATACTCGGAGACGCAGCCAAACCTCCAAAGAAGTACAAGAATTTTGCCGATAGGATAATAATGCCGCTGCCCATGGATTCCTACAGATTCCTCGAATCCGCATTCGCAATGGCCGGAAAGAGGTGCATAGTGCACTATTACGCTTTCGTCGACGACGAAGGAGATGAGGAGATAGTCAAGGTAAAGAAATTTTCAATTCGACACGGAAGAAAGTTCAAGCTGCTCGGGAAGAGGATAGTAAGACCATACTCTGCAAGGACCACAGAAATTGTTCTGGATTTTGAAATAGCAAGGAAATAGCCTAAGGGATTGTTTTGCGCACAACTTATAAATGTTGATTTCGTAGAAGAAGGTAGTGGGTAGTAATTTGAACGGGTTGATGATAGGATGAAAGGGCAACCGGCGATTGAGTTCCTATCAGTATACTCCTGGACTCTCATCGCAATCATACTCTTTACGGTTGTGGCTTCAGTGCTCGCGAGCGCCCAGAGCAAACAGGTATATCCTCCTTCATACTGCTACATAACCATCGGACTGCCCTGCTACGGGATGTATGTCATGTCCAACAGCCTAGGCACCTTCTCGCTCATAATCTTTACAAACGAACTCGGGGTAACCTTAAACTTCCCGAATAACGCCATAAAAATCAATCCGACCTACCTAAATTCGAGTTATTACGGCCAGTGCGTGCCGACAAATGCGGTGGTGGGTGCAGTAGTCTCCTGCAGCGCGGCGTTTCCAGGATTTAGTACCTCTCTGGGCACCGAGATGAATCCCAACTTCCTACTCTCCTACAAGATCTGCGGCAGCAGCTGCTCGGGTACGCTAGCAGTCTACAACACAAGCGGTGCGGCAGAGGTGGCCGTTTCACCGTACGCGGCGCATTTCAGGAATTTCGTCGAACTTGCAAGTCCTCCGTCATTCGGAACGGTCTCTCCGGGCAACGGAACATATAATTACGGCTCCCAGGTGAGCATCTCAGAAAACACCCTCAACGGGCATACCTTCATAGGATGGACCTGCGCAGGAACCGGCTGCTACAACGGGAGTTTGACAACGAATACCGTTACACTGAGCAATTTTATAGTGGAGACCGCAAACTTCAGATAGCCGCTTCAATGAAAAGCTATTTTTTCCTTGAACCCTTCTTCTGGTTGAAAATTGAGATCGCCTTCCTGAACTCTTCCGGCGAGACGAAGTTGTTGTAGACACTTGCGAACCTTATGTAAGCCACCGGATCAAGCTTGAAGAGTTCCTTGACCACCATATTTCCTATGGCCTTGCTCGTCACCTCCAGTTTTCCTTTTGTGCGTATCTTTCCCTCTATCCTGTCTGTTATCTCCTCCATAAGGGCCCGGCTTATTTCCCTCTTCTGGCAAGCCTTCATGATTCCATTGAGGATCTTGTTCCTGTCGAACTGCTGCCTGGTGTTGTCCCGCTTTATAACAGTTATCTCCTCAACCTCTGCCCTTTCGTAGGTGGTGAACCTCCTCTTGCAGTTGTTGCACTCCCTCCGCCTCCTCGTCACCTCCCTGTCGGTCACCTCCCTCGAGTCGATGACTCCGGTATCCTCATTTTTGCAGAAAGGGCATCTCATAAAAATACCAAGTTATCCAAGGAAATCGTCTATCTTGAGCTGCTTGATTAGGTTCATGGTCTTCCAGTAGTTCCTAATGTAGGGGGCAAGGTGATTTGTCCTGAGGTCCGCCTTTATCGCCTCTATTGTATACTTGTCGGAAGGATACCCGGAGCCTATCCGTATTCCCTCCTTCTCCCTTATCCTCTCTATCTCCTCATCCCTCACAACCTTAGCCACTATGCTTGCTGCCGAAACCACCGGATACCTCGCGTCGGCCTTGTGTTCGGAGATTATCTTTATCGAACCGGCATGCCTGTTCTTTCTCGGCTCCTTTACCCCGGCTATCTCCAGCGCCAGCTTGGAATGAAGCTTGATCCTGAGGCCGAACCTCTCAGGCACCACATCAGGCGAGTCTATGTATATCCTCTCGGGAGTGATTTGTGTCGAGTCTATCAGCTTTGCGAAGTTGAGGGCCTCCAACTCGTTTATGGAGACCTTGTTCTGCATGGCCTCGTTTATCTCGGTGTTGGTTATTTTGTAAACTTTCACCTCCTCGGCTATGGCATTTATCTCTTCAAAAAGGAAACGCTTCTTCCGCTTGGTGAGCATCTTCGAATCCCTGACCCCGATTCTTGAGAACTTGCCCTCCCTGCCCTTGCTCACGCTGACTATACCGATAACTATGGGTCCCATTACAGCACCGCGACCCGCTTCGTCGCCGCCTGCAATGA
>CAZJZM010000008.1:0-20771 GCA_964550485.1 Microcaldota archaeon
GGCGGGCAAAGAAGCAGATGCCGCGGGTAAGAAGCGCGGCAAAGGTAGCCACGCCGATGTTCCTGGGCTATGCCGCCTTCAAGGTGGGAATGACTCACGTTCTAAGATTGGAGGAAAACGAGGGACCGGCAAAAGGGTCGGAGGTCTACAAGCCCGTAACAATCCTCGAAGCTCCCAAGGTAGTAGTATACGGGATAAGGTTCTATCACAGAGGCTATGTATATAGGGAGATAGCCGGAGAGGTCTATGAGCCAAACGTCGCAAAGAACGTTGGCATAAAAAGCACAAAGAAGACCGACATTTCACAATTCAAGAACAAGATAAACGAGCTGGAGGACGTTACTGCATTGGCGTTCCTCGACGCAGATCCAATAGCAATCGGAAACAAGCGGGTGATGCGATTCGAGATTCCGCTTGGAGGGAAGACGGCCGCGGAGAAATTGGCATTCGTCGAACCGTTCCTAGGGAAGGAACTGAAGCTTACGGACGTGCTCAAGCCAGGAGACATGATCGACGTGACGGCAATCAGCAAGGGAAAGGGATGGGCAGGAGTGATCAAGAGATACAAGGTCGCAAAACAGTATAGAAAGGCAACAAACAAGGTAAGACATGTGGGAACGCTTGGGCCATGGCATCCGGCAAAGGTACAGTTCGGAGTGCCGCAGGCAGGGCACATGGGCTACAACTACAGGACCGAGAGAAACAAGCTCGTCCTGCGATTGGGAACCCCAAGTGACCTCAACACGGTAAACGTGAAGGGCGGCTATCTTAACTATGGAATGGTCAAGAATGATTATATTGTATTGGAGGGCTCGATTCCAGGGCCGTCAAAGAGACTCATAAGGATAAGGAAGGCGATAAGGGCCTACAGGCAGGTCAAGAGCCCTAAGGTTACTTACTTCTCACTGGAGTCCAAGCAGGGATCGTGATTATAATGAACGCGGAAGTTTACTCATTGGATGGAAGCAGGAAGGAGACGGTAACTCTACCTCCGGTCTTCCATTCTGAATACAGGGTCGACCTCATCCAGAGGGCGATGCTTAGCGAACAGAGCGAGAGATTCCAGCCACAGGGGCATTTTGTGCTCGCAGGGCTCCAGACAACCGCGGTCTATGTGGGATCCTACTCCGGATACAGAAGGGGCAGGCACATGGGAATCGCAATCAGGCCAAGGCAAAAGCTCGGCGGAGGGGCCATGGGAGACGTAAGGAGAATACCTTCCTCGACAAAGGGAAAGAGGGCCCATCCGCACCAGGTGGAAAAGATAACAACGGAGAGGATAAACAAGAGGGAATACCTCAAGGCGATAGAGTCCGCAATAGCAGGCTGCGCTAGGAGCGAGATAATCAAGGAGAAGCATCCCATAGATAAGGCGCTTCCGATAATAGTCGAGGATGGCATCGAGAAGTTGCAAAAGACAAAGGATCTGATAAAACTGCTCAATTCACTTGGATTCACAAACGATTTGGAGATTTCGCACAAGCCCAAGACACTGACAGGCAGGGCATCGAGAAAGAGGCGATTCAGGAAAACGGTCCTTATAGTCGTAAATGATCCAAAGGAGATAAGCAAGGCGGGAAGAAACATAGCGGGAGTAGACGTTATCGGAATAAAGGAGCTGAACGTCGAGACGCTTGCGCCCGGAACGCTTCCAAGGCCGACAATCTGGAGCAAGAGCGCCATAGCCAACATAGAGGGCGCTCTAAAGGAGAGATGAAAACATGACAGTCCTACAATATCCAATAGCTACTGAAAAAGCATTAAACATGGTAGAGCTGCAGAATACCATAGTATACATCGTTAACCTGACGGCAACAAAGACCCAGATAAAGAAGGAATTCGAGGATACCTTCAAGGTAAAGGTAAAGAGAGTGAATACTGCAATAGAGCCCTACAACGAGAAAAGGGCCTATATAAAACTGGCGACAGGCTTCCTCGCTTCGGACATAGCGAAGAAGCTAAAGCTGGTGTGATGGTGTAAAAATGGGCAAACCGCTTAAACAACAAAGACGAGGAAAGGGAAGCAATGCTTACACGAAGCCACCGCTGAGCCAGAAGGCAGAGATAGCGTTCAGGAACGAGCATCTGAGCAAGAAGATAGTGGGAGAGGTAATAGATTTCATAGACGATCCGGGGCATTCGGCACCGCTCATGCTGGTAAGGTATGACGACTTCAAGGAGGCGACGCTTCTGGCGCCAGAGGGAATAAAGATAGGAGACAGGATACAGGAAGGAACCGGAGCTGATTATACCCTCGGAAGCATACTTACTCTTGCGGAAATGCCTGACGGAATACCTGTTTACAATATAGAATCAAAAGTGGGCGACGGAGGAAAGTTCGCAAGGGGGGCAGGCGCATACGCCACAATAGTCGCCCACACCGGAAGCACGGTCTCAATTTCGCTTCCATCAAAGGCCGTAATAGAGCTGCCGGGCGAGTGCAGGGCCGAGGTTGGCGCTGTATCTGGCGGCGGGCAATCGACAAAGCCCATAATGAAGGCAGGCAAGAACTTTTATATTAAACATGCGCTTAATAGGAAGTGGCCAACCAACAGGGGAGTCAAGATGAACCCTGTGGACCATCCATTCGGAGGAAAGCAGCACCACAAGGGAGCTTCGAGCATGACATCAAGGAATGCGCCTCCTGGAAGAAAGGTAGGACACATAGCTGCAAGCAGGGTAGGAAGAAGGAAGAGATGAGAGCATGGCTAGGATATTCACGTTCAAGGGCAAGACCATAGCGGATCTCCAGAAGATGGAGGTTAGCGAGTTCGCCAAGCTGCTCGATTCGCGACAGAGAAGGGCGATCAAGCGTAATAGCCTTGAATACAAGAAGCTCCTGGCAAAGGTTGCAGCGGCAAAAGCAGCGAATTCAACCAAGATGATAAAGACCCAGACAAGGGAAGCCGTAATACTCCCAAGCTGGGTGGGAATGAAGTTCGGAATACACAACGGGAAGGAGTTCAAGGAGGTAGTCATAGGCGAGGAGATGCTGGGCCACAGGCTGGGCGAGTTCGCATTCTCCACAAAGCGCGTGCTGCACTCCGCTCCTGGAATCAGGGCGACAAGAGGATCAAAGTTCCTTTCGGTGAAATAATGAAATATTCAATCAGTTTTCCAGAGGAGGCAAAGAAGTCCGGAGAGGTAGCGCTCGCCCAGAGATACGATATCAATGTCAGCTACAAGGACCTCGGAGCAGTCTGCGAGGCCGTTAAGTACATGCAGACAACCGCAGCCATCGAACTTCTTGAAAAAGTAATGGACATGAAGACGGCCATAGAGTTCAGGAGGCACAACAAGCACATGGGCTCAAGGCATGAACTGGGAGGCAAGAAGGGCAAGTACCCGATAAAGGCGTCAGGCGAGGTAAGACTGGCAATACTCAATGCGATGGCAAACGCGGGCAACAACGGAAATCTTGACGCGGAGAAGATGTACATAATCCATTCGACCTCGAACAAGACCCACATAGAGCGAAGGAGCCCGTCAAAGGGATCGATAGCCTGGGGAAGGGGAATGTACGGAAGGTCTGCGATAAACCACAGCGACATCGAATACGCAAAGATAGAGATAGGAATAGCGAACGGCGATTACAAAGGACTCACGCCAAAGATGAAATACTTCATAGGAGTAAAGAACAAGAGGACAAAGGCTCCGGTGCCGGTTTTGAAGACCGGAAAGAAGCCTCTGAAAGAGAGGATGGCCCAGGCTCCAGCGGCAATCGAAAAACCGAAGACTGCGGCGCAGGAGCAGAAGAAGTGATATGATGGCATCAGAAAGAAAATTCATCGAGGATTTAAAAGTCAAATACAACATACTTAGATTCATGGAGAAATCATTATCCAGAGCGGGACTTTCGAAAGTCGAGATCCAGAAGACTCCGGTCATAACGAGGATCACTCCCTATGTCACCAATCCTGGAAGGGTAATCGGAAGGGGCGGCGAGACGATAGACGCATTGACGGAGAGCATGAAGAAGAAGTTCCATCTTGAAAACCCCCAGATAAGCGTTGCAGAGGTCCAGAATTCCAAGCTCGAGCCGATACTCGTCGCAAGGCAGCTGGTGGCTTCGCTCGAAAGGGGAATCAACCCAAGAAGGCTCATCCATTCCGCAGCTAGGGAGATAATGGAACAGGGCGCGCTCGGAGTCGAGATAATAGCCAAAGGAAAGCTGGCGGCAAAGGGCGCCAGGGCCAAGAAGATGAAGGTCAGGATAGGCTACCTTCCCAAATCGGGATTCGCAGTCAGCCTGGTCAACGAGGCCAAGGTGGCAGCATACCCGAAATACGGCGCGATAGGCGTAACGGTGAGGATAGTGCCTCCTGGGACCAAGTTCCCTGACCGAGAGGTTACGGCGGTGGCGCTTCCAAAGCAGATAGCCGCCGCGAGCATAAGGTCGGACAGGCCGCAGCAGGGAGGAGGGCATGGAGGGTACAGGGGAGGCCGCCACTGAGCCGGCTTCTGACGACTTCAACCATCTGACGAACTCCAGGGAAAGCTTATATATTTAAACGAACAAAAGGTATCTGTATGAAGATAAACGACCTCAGATCATTGCCGAGCGAGGGGCTCATCGCAAAGCTCGCGGAGCTCAGGCTCGACGCCGCCATAGAAAACAGGAAGATAGCAGCCACCGGGGTGGCAAGCAAGAAGGTCAAGATAAGGGACATAAAGAGGACTATTGCTCAGGTACTTACGCTTCTAAGCGAAAGGGGTGTCAAGGTCTAATGCCGGACATCTGCCCCAAGTGCGGCCTTCCAAAGGAACTCTGCGTCTGCGACGTGCTGAACAGGGAGACCAACAGGAGGATAAAGGTCTACACTGAGAAGAAGAAGTTCAGGAAATACATGACCGTAGTCTCGGGTCTGACTGGCGACGAGATGGAAAAGACCGCAAAGGAGCTCAAGAGGGCCCTCGCCTGCGGCGGAACCTACAAGCACGGCATAATCGAGCTTCAGGGAGACCACAAGGTGGCCGTAAAGAAGGCGCTTCTCGAAATGGGCTATCCCGAAGAGAGCATTGACGTATAATCAACTATATTCTTAATCATTTACATCCTACTGTTCTTGTTTTTATGGAGGCATTCAAGCTCCAATCCGCAATGGAATACCTGATGACCTACGGTTGGGCCATACTCATCATCGCAATTGTTCTTGGCGCTATCTTTGGACTCGGTCTTTTCAACTCTGCAAACCTCGCACCGAAGGTTTCGGCAGGAAGCTGCCAGGTCTATAGGCCTCAAGGACCTGGAACTACCTCATTCATCAACACCGAAGGAGCCTGCAGCAATGAAGACCCGCAATTCGCTGCACAGTTCAACGGAGTGAGCAGCTACATTAATATACCTTATTCTAACACGTTATATCCTACACAGTACATTACGGTTTCTCTTTGGTTTAAGACAACAGAAAGTATATCTGGGGGTTGGAGCCAATTGATAAATACGGCCGGTTTTGACTCTAATTGTGATAGTGGAATTTACTGTATAAGAATCTGCTGTTCGACGTTTTATGTAAGTGTAGCCACGACAACCGGTTCTAACCATAATACCGGCCTAGCAAATAGTGCACTTCCTGCCTCCCAACAGATGAATAGTGGAAATTGGAACAATGTCATCGAAGTGTATAATGGTGCCATGTTGTATCTATATTGGGATGGAGCGTTAAAGAAGTCAATATCAGTAACCGGAACATTACTTCAAAGTTCTAATTCAATAACCATAAGTGATCCGGCATTTGCAGCGTATCAAGGTTCGATCGAAAACGTCCAGATCTACAACACCTCCTTGACGACAAATGAGATAACCGCACTCTACGATGAAGGAATAGGAGGGGATCCTTTGGTGCTAAATAATCTGGTTGCATGGTGGCCGCTCAACGGCAACGCAAACGACTACTCTGGCAACTTCAACAACGGCTTACCTACAAATGTTGTTTTCACAAGCGCATGGACTTCAGGTTACACTGCCCCATGAAGTTAGTTTTTTACACTGCTGCTGGGGCAAATGTCCTTCAATACACACCTATCGCATTCCTTGACCCTTGCCTTGCAGGTATCTTTCCCCAATGCTATAAAAAGATTGGAGACCGATTGCCAGTCCTTCTTCGGAATCTTTTTCATAAGGTCTTGCTCTATCTTATCCGCATTCTTATGCCTTGAAAGATGAAGCCTCCTCGCAACTGTAATGCAATGGGTATCTATTGCAATTCCTTCATTAATATCGAATCCCTCATTCAAGATTACATTTGCAACCTTTCTTCCCACTCCCGGCAATTCCATTAGCTGATTTAGCTTCCTCGGCACTCTTCCTCCATAATCTTCCACAATCATCTTGGCGGATTTCTTAAGATTTCTTGCCTTTGTCTTATAGTAATTCACACCACTGAGATATCTCATCAATGTCCTTGTATTCGAATCTGCATAATCCTCAAAGCTCTTGAACTTTTTGAATAGCGGAGGCGTGATCCTGTTGATCTGCTTGTCAGCGCATTGAGGTGATAAGAAGACCGCGACAAAAAGCTCTGTTTGGTTCACATGTCCAAGCTCGGTATGAAGCCGTTCTCCATATCTCAGAGTAAGCTTCTTAACAACTATTTCTACAAACTCCTTCTTATCCACAAATAGCAATGCAACTCAAAAGGATAAATATCTAAGCTTCCAATTCCTTCCATGCAAAATGAGAAAGTGAGAAAACCAGCAGTATCGGGTACCTTCTATCCTAAGGATAAGACAAGACTCGAGAAGAATGTTGAAGATTTTATCAAAAACGCAAGAATCGAAGGAAAAGACGCACAGAACGCAGTTTCCTTTGTCGCACCTCATGCAGGTTACCAATATTCAGGTGCAACTGCAGGTTTCACATACAAAGCGCTTTCAGCCAGGCTTTTTGCAGAGAAGGCAGAAACCTTCGTAATCATAGGTCCAAATCATACTGGATACGGTATGCCCCTATCGCTTTCCGGTAAAAACTGGATGACTCCTTTGGGAATGGTAAATAATGACATCGAATTTACCCATACTTTGCCAGAATACTCAGACTTATTTTCAATAGAAGAGGATGCCCACAAAGCTGAGCATTCGATAGAGGTCCAGCTGCCGTTTCTGCAGCACGTTGTCAGGGATCCAAAATGCGTATTTCTTTGCATGGGAGATCAATCCTATGAATCAAGTGTACTAGTAGCCGATGCCCTTGTACATGCAGAAGAAAAGCTGAAAAGAAAGACAATAGTAATAGCCAGTTCTGACTTCAATCATTACGAATCAGCTTCTATTGCAAAGGATAAAGACATGAAGGCGATAAAGGTAATAACTTCCCTAAATCCTAAGAGATTTGTAGAATTAATAGAAGAACTGAACGACAGCGCGTGCGGCTACAGCCCGATAGCAGCCGCTGCGCTTTACGCAAAAAGCAAAGGAGCAACGAAAGGAGAACTTCTAAACTACTCTAACTCTGGCGATGTTACAAACGATTACGGCTCAGTTGTTGCATATGCTAGCATTGCCTTTCTATGACTTCAGGTCTACTAAGCTGCTTTCTCCAGAGCCTTATCATTATCGTTAGTAGCAAACTGCCGTGATGCATACCCTATAGCTCCTGACTCTTGTGCGATAAGTTGTATTACTGTCAAGTTCGATATGTACTCGTTCGGCAAGACTGCATAGAAATACATAGGCGCTATCTGCACCTCGCTGCCCTGTACGTTAAGCCTGACACTAGCCACTAGATAGATCCCAGTTGTTCTTGAAGTCGGCGTGGCCACTGGCTCACGCTCTTCCTTTCTTCGCATCGCTAGGCGTTCTACTGTTTCTAGGCGCATATTGTCGTTTGCCACATTGCTTCTTCGTAACTCTTTTATCTTCTCTGTCTCTTCCTCGCTTATGCGTGGGGCACCTTCCTTACGAGCTGCAAGAATAAACGGTAGCAGCATCGCTAAGGTAGTATGCTCCTTATCTCGCGTTGCTAAGTCTACCATTTTACCTCCGTTCCCCTCAATTAATCATTACGCTTTTTTCATATATAAATCATCTCTATGAAAAAAGATAAGCCTAAATACCTACAGATTGCTATCTACAAAAGGTGCTCATTTTGAAACGAAAGCTCTACCTTATAGGCATTGATGCAGCTCCACTCTGGCTGATAGAAAGACTCAGCTCAGAAAAACACATGGATTCCTTCAGGAATCTTATAAAAGGAAAGTATCTTGTGGAAATGGAATCTACACTTCCTCCAATGACCGGAGCCGCTTGGCCTACAATATACACAGGTCTTAAACCTGGAGAACACGGAGTTCCTGATTTTTTCGTCATGAAAAATGACTACACCCCAGATCTTGTCTATTTTGATTCAGAGAAAACGCCACCTTTCTGGAAAAATCTTGCAAACAGTGGTTGCAAATGTCTCATCGTAACTCCCGCCACTGACATAAAACTTCCAGGCTATGCGAATGTGGACATGATAACCGGATTTCCTCTAAAGGCAAAGACCAATAGCAAATTTCTCGAATCCCTCATGAGAAAATACAAATTTTCTGGAGAACCAGACATAGAAACGGAAATGAAAGAAGGGAGAATGTCGGAAGAGGAAGGAACTAGACATTTTGTAGAGAGTATAAGGGTCAGGTCAAACATAGCGAAAGAAGCGATGCAGAAGAAGGACTACGACTTTGTCTACGTCTGCTTTACGGAAACTGACAGGCTTCAACATTTCGTACTAAACAAAAAGGACATGGACAAATATCTCTTGCCAATATACCAGGAACTAGGAAAATACCTTTATTTCATTATGGAAAAATCAAAAAAAGAAGGAGCCTCTGTGATGATAGTTTCCGACCACGGGTCCCAGCCCATAAATGAGAAATTCCTGATGAATGCCTGGCTGATAAAGAAAGGATATGCAACTTTAAAAGATTCGGTAATGCGAGGTATTCAAGGACCGGAATCCAAAAGCCAGATCTCCTACACCATTAGGGAAAAACTTCTAAAGACAAAACTGCGTGGTACTTACGATAAACTACCCCATGCTGCAAAAGATGTCGTCTCCAAGTCTCTGGGCAAGCTGCTTTCGGCCTCCTCTGGTGGAAACTATACACGACTTCACCTTTTTGATTATGACATGACCAAAACAAAGGCATTCGCAGCAATCTCAAACATAAATGTTGCCACCATCTGGATAAACGATTCTCGATTCACTCAAGGAATTGTATCTGCGAGTGAGAAAACCAAACTCAAGAAAGAGATAACAAAACAACTACTTGAATTAAAAGATGGAAAAGGAAAGCGGCTCATAGTCAACGTCTGGGACGGTGACAAGTACTATGGTCGCACCAAGGAATTTATCCAACCAGATCTCCTCGCAGAGGTAAGGGAGGGATATACCATAGATGTATTTAACTTTTCCAAAACGTCTATCTTCATGGAACCAGAACCACCAAAGCGCGGCGATCACACGCGATTTGGTATATATTCCATGTATCCAGGAAGACCAAAGACAAAATCAGGAATCTTTTCAATATTAGACGTTTATTCAACTATATTGAACTACTACAAGTCAGGGAAGAAGTGACTAGCGGCCTTCTACAATCTTCCTATATTTTGCCAGGTTTAGTTCCATCTCGAAATTCTTGGAAAACTTGTAGGAATTATCTGCAAGCCTTCTTCTCAGTGGCATGTCCGAGTAGAGTATGCCAAATTTTTCCGCAAAGTCCTGAAGGTCGCCATATCTATAGATAAGACCATTGTATCTATCTTCCACAAGCGATTTCTTCGGTTCAGAACTCAATAGCGTGTTATTGCCCTCATTTATCAGGAGCGGCAATCCGCAAGCCATGCCTTCCACAAATGTTCCTGCCATACCCTCCCATTCCGAGGTGGAGACGAAAAATAGGGACTCATTATAGAGTTTTACAAGTTGACTGAGTTCAACAAAACTGTAAAATCTTATGTTCTTCTTGATATTCAAATCTGCTACCAACTTCTTATATTCAAGTTCATCCGGTCCGCTTCCTACTATCTTCAATAGAAGTCTGTTCTTAAGGTCCGGATATGAATCAACTAGCCTCTTAACCCCTCTTATCAAAAACTTGACCTTCTTCTGCCTCTCGTCAAGCCTCCCCACATATATCGCACTCTCCGACTTTTTAGAATTTTTCAGTATTCTAAAATCTTTTGAATACCAATTAGGTATGAAAACTATCTTTGTCCTTTTTCCGAAGAAGGATTCGGCATATTCCTTCTGTTCTGCTGTAAGTGCTACATAGGCATCAAGCCAGTTTCTCATCCGCAGCATAAGGTAATGCCTTGCAATCATCTTCGGCAGGAGCTTCTTTATGCCTGCTTTCTTGAAATTGTTGAGTAGATTGCCCCTATCTGTGTATATGAAACGTGTTTTGGAATTTCCTGGACGAAGGTTTCCAATTACCACAGGAATGTCTCTCACTGAATTGAGCAGAACAGCGTCATAATAATCGGCTTTTAATTCATTAACCTCCTTTGGTCTTACTTTTCTGTCAAGAGGAGAGAAATTGCCAAAGAGGTCTACCTGATAGCCCTTCCTTCTGAAATAGCGATAAGTGTCGTAGGCTGTCTTCGCCGCTCCTCCGAAAACCTTGAAGGAGCCCGTATCCATTATCAATATCCTTTTCATCACATCAGTCTGTGATTATTCCTATCCCAGCAAAGCTCTTATTTGTATACAATACGAACCTTCCTATCTCCGGCGTACTCTCGAAGTTGTCGCTTGCGACCTTTCTCTCAAGCTCTATTTCCACAGAACCCGCACTGAGCGGCTTTATTGTTTTTGACACTACCGATTCTCCTGTGGCAACATCTATGGCCTTCTTGACCAGGAACCTCTTGCAACCCACTTCCACACCATTTATCCTTATTGAAGAGCTGCCTTGCATCTTCTTTGTAGTCAGGACAAGCGCATGGACAACATTCCCTGTCCTACAGGCACTCTTGTTATTGGAGGCAACCGACCCTTTAATCTCCCTGCCTACCTTTCTGTCTAGTTTAAGTGTAACCACATTTCCCCTAGTCGCACTACTTTTCTTACCGCCACTTACAAATATCTCAAGTATCCTAGCTTCCTTCCCGCTCGGTAATATCGTTATCTTCTCTCCTTTCTTGACTTTCCCAGAGAGAATCTTGCCAAAGACAGTACTTTCATCTCCTTCAAACAGACCCTGAAGCGATATCATCAATCCCTTGTTCTTGTCATCTTTCTCAAGATTGGACATGCTTACCAATGTTTCCATTAGGTTTTTTCCCTTGTACCACTTTATCTTTTTCGACTGTTTTACCAAATTTTCCGCATCATATGCAGAAATCGGGACAAAATTCACTTCATTTTTACCAAAACCGATCTTATCCAAGTAGCTTCTAATATCCACTTCTATCTCATCGAATCTTTTCTTGTCGTATCCTACTGAATCAAGCTTGTTAACCGCCACAACAAGCTTGTTTATACCCATCATCTTGGCTACGAAGAGATGCCTTTTTGTCTGGTCTGTTATTCCCTCGTCAGGCTTGGCAGAAACCAAAAGAAGGGCAAAATCGGCATAGGAAGCGCCGCTAAGCATGTTCTTCATAAGCTCCTCATGTCCGGGAACGTCTATGAACTCGAAGCCGGAATTCTTGTATTTGACCTGCGCGCGGGTCGTATCGATAGTCATCTCATTCACTCGCTCTTCCTCGAAACTATCCAATATATATCCAGGTTCAAAATTCCTTCCGAGTGACTTGCTTGTCTTTTTAGCCTCTCTTATCCTCTGCTCTGACACCGAGCCTGTTTGGATTAGCAGGTTGCCGATTAGTGTCGATTTGCCATGGTCCTTCTGCCCTAGAAGTGTCACTCTATTGATTATCATAGTTTCACCTACATGTATCCCAATGCTCTTAGCTTGGCCATAACGTACGCTTTCTCTTTGTCCTGGTCTCTTCCGGATCTTTCCTCTACCTTTGTAACCTCAAGTTCCTTCATTATCTGTTCCACATTCTTGGCATTAGACTTGATTGCGGTAGTGCAGTGTGTGCAGCCAAGGCTCCTGTACCTGTATCCGTTCCTTGAGAAATAAAGGGGATTTATGGGAACCTTCTCCTTCTTTATATAGTTCCAAATGTCAATCTCATTAAAATCAAGAAGGGGATGTACTCTTATGTGCCCGTCAGAATCGTCTCTTGAGGAATAGTTGTCCCAGACCTCAGCAACCTGATTTTTGTAATCCCATCTGAATTCCTTATTTCTCGGGCTGAAGACCCTTTCCTTCGCTCGTATTCCGTGCTCATCCCTCCTAATGGAGACTATTAACGCATCAAATCCGTACTTCTTCATTATCTTTTTCAACGCTACCGACTTATTTTCACCGCAACAAGCGTATCCTGACATCTCTGGCTTTATCTCGCTTTCTATGACCATGAGATTCAAGTTCCACTTCTTTGCAAGCTTCTCCCTGAATTCATATGTTTCAGGAAAATCAATGCCGTTGTCAATGTGAATTACAGGGAAGGGTACCTTTCCATGGAACGCCTTTCTCGTAAGCGAAAGCATTGTAGTACTGTCCTTACCCATTGACCAAAGAGCGGCAACATTCTTGAAATTTGTCTTCGCCTCGCGAATTACGTATATGCTCCTTTCCTCCAAAACTTTCAAATTTTGCATCATCATAGAATCAACCGTTTTTTATCCGCAGTCCCTTTAGATATATTGTGGCGCCCCGCAAGCTCTTCCCATTATTCTTGAAAATCGGTATTTTTGTTACAAAGGTTCCGTCCTTGCCGTAAAGTTCCACATAGGAATTCTTGAGATCCTGCGTATTCTTTAGCTTTCCCTTCCCAAAAACCGGTTTGTAGTAGCTTATACCATCTTTTTTCAAGGCTTTGCCCAACTTCTCCCAATTTTTCTCGCTCGGATCCTTCCAAAGCCCGCTCCCTAACTCTTCAATATTACTCTTCATTAAATCACATTGTATATCCAAGTGCCCTTAGCTTCTCTACCACTGCGTTATCGGTCTTCTTGCCACTATCCTTCATTTCCATTTCCGCCAGCGTCTCTCGCAGGATGTATGTGACGCAGTCCGAAACGGACGAAAAGCCCGTATCCTCTATCTTTTCCTGTAACTTATTGAAAAGGGTCTGCGGTATTGTTATAGTCGTATATTTTCTCTTTATCGGTGTTTTCTTCATTCAAATCACATTTATATTATAATGTCATAACATTAAAATACACATTAAGGTATAAATAACTATCTGTGGCCTAATTTTTTGCCATCTTCATTATATCTATCACATTCTCGTTATCTCCCAGATACTTTACCTTCCTGCCGTTTATGTGTAGTCTTACAACCTCTGTATTTCCGACTATCTGCCCGTCCTTTACTCCTTTCATATGCTCCAGCACTTTATTCATGGGGACATTGAACAATACGCTCATAAGTACGGTTACACAGTGTCTGTGGGTGCATATTACCACAGTTTCATCTCCATGGTTCACGGTTAAGGCATCAACGAATCTCTTAAGCCTGCGATGCATCTCAACCATGCTTTCCCCTCCTCCAAACTTAAAGTATATGTCATCAAACGCCTTTCTTTTTCCTATTTCGGCGACTACTTCCTCCCATTTCTTGCCTTCATAAACACCAGAATCCCTTCCTCTAAGCCATTTCATCCTGTATATCGGCACATCCTTGAATCTTGCAATTTCGTCTGCGGTCTCGACAGCACGCTTGAGATCGCTGGAAAATATCCTGTCAATCTTTTCATTCTTGAACAGCTTACCAACATTCTTCGCCTGAAGCTCACCTTTCTTGGAGAGCCTTCCTTGGGTTTGTCCCTGTATCACGCTCCTTATGTTTGCCGTGGTTTCTCCATGCCTTACTATCAACAATTCCATCCATTCACCATTTCTGCCATTTCAATAATGTATTTTAATGTTATAACATTATAATACAAGATTATATAAAGCTTATGTTTCATGAAAGCCAGATAGAGCAGACCATAAAGCCTTTAACCTTTAATACCAATCAAAATAATGATATCATGTGCCAACTATGCCCTGGGACTTTCGAGTTTGTCGAAGAGAAAACCGGATATTCTTCACCTGTGTTGCATGGCGGAAACAAGGATCAGAACACACCCAAGACATTCAGGAAAAAGATAATGAGGCCATGCACCTGCCACTGCGGTTCGGGCCCCATGGAACATATGGAAAATGGAAGAGCATACTGCCCAACATGCCGCCATTACTTACGAATGACTTCCCAGTAGCACCAAAACTCTCTCCTAATAGAATAAGTTTATATTTTGTTACAGACAATAGTTACTGTCAATATTCCTAGATGAATTTGGTGCACTCATGAAGATTTTGCAGTTGGACGTCGATAATATAACCTACTTGCCCGTTAAGCCCGAGGCCAAGCTATACGACGACGTCAAGAAAGAGGAAGTCTCCTTGGATGATATCCTGGTACTTCTGATCTCGATTGAAAAGGGAGACACAATTGTGATGGCAGATAAGGCGATGGAAGATACAAAAAACTTCCTTGAAAAGCTGAAAAGGAAGAAACTTCTCATATATCCTTATGCGCACCTCAGCAACAACCTGGCAGCCCCTGAAGACGCACTGAGTATAATAAACCGCATGGTTAAGAGCGCTCCAGTTGGGGTTGAAACATTCAGGGGGCCTTTCGGCTGGAACAAGAAGCTGAGCCTTGACATAAAGGGACATCCGCTTGCGGAGCAATCGCGATCCTACTATCCAACAGAGCAAGAGGAGAAGACCTATAAGAAGGTCAAGCCGGTGAGTGTGAACACCTCCATAGTGAGGAAAAGCAGCTGGGCCGGGTTGCCAGAGACTGATCATAGGACAATAGGCGAGAAACTTGACCTATACAGCTTTCAGGAAGTCTCTCCTTCAATGGTCTACTGGCATCCGAACGGCAGCGTTATACTAAGAAAGCTGACAGAATTCATAAGGGAAAAGGAGGAGGAGTACGGCTACAAGGAGATAGGAACCCCTATCCTTGCAAACACCGCGCTCTGGCATGTAAGCGGCCACATTGAGCACTACAAGGATAACATGTTCGTATTCGATTCCGACATAGGCGAAATGGGTCTCAAGCCGATGAACTGCCCTTCCTCAATCCTCATATACAAATCCAAAAAATGGAGTTACAGGGATCTTCCTTTCAGGACTGCCATATTCGACAAGCTTTACAGGAAAGAGGTTTCCGGATCCTTGACCGGGCTATTCAGGGTTCAGGAGATGACCCAGGACGATGGACACATCTTCCTGAGGGAAGATCAGCTCGAAGAGGAAATAACCAACCTACTGCATATGGTAAAGGAGGTATACGCGACTTTTGGCATGAGATTCCTTGCAAATCTCTCCACGATGCCAGACAATCACCTCGGCGATGAAGCGCTGTGGGTAAAAGCCACCAATACCCTCAAAAAGGCCTTGGAAAAGAACAACATGGACTACAAGATAAAGGACAAGGAAGGCGCCTTCTACGGTCCAAAGATTGATTTTGACGTATTTGACGCTCTAGGAAGGTCATGGCAACTTTCAACCATCCAAATAGACTACCAGCAGCCACTGCGCTTCAAGCTGGAATATACAGATGAGGCGGGAAGGGAAGAAACTCCAATAATAGTCCACAGGGCGATACTCGGCACTCTTGAACGGTTCATCGCAGTCCTTGTGGAACACTATCAAGGCAAGTTCCCAACATGGCTCGCACCAACACAGGTGAAAGTCATCTCCATATCCGAGCAGACAAACGCTTACGCCGAAAAGATCTACAAGGAAATAAAGAAAAACAAGATCAGAGTGGAATTCGATGCTGGAGACAAGACAATGGAGAACAAGCTAAGGGAAGCGATACTTCAAAAGATCCCATACATGATAATTCTGGGGAAGAAAGAAGAGGCGGCAGGAACTGTGACTGTCAGGTGCATGGGCGGAGCACAGAAATTCGGCGTAAAGCTAGAAGAGTTCCTGGGCAACATAGAAAAAGAGGTTAAGAATAGGGATGGGAAACTGATGTACTGAAATTATTTCAACCTCCAGAGATCTGAACATGCAAGAAACAAAGATAATTATTGACAATAGAGAAAGAAATCTAGACCTTCTAGAAAGCCTCGAAGAGCATGGGTTGGCCATTACCTTCGCCCAGCTTCCTGTAGGCGATTATATCATTTCAGACAGGATGTGCGTGGAAAGGAAGACCACCAGCGACTTTGAGAGCTCAATAATGAATTCCAGGCTGTTTGAGCAGGCAAAAAGGCTCCACGACAGCTTTGAAAAGGCCATAGTGATAATAGAAGGAGACGGCTCAGACTCCAGGCTGGGCAAAAACGTCCTCACAGGCGCGATGCTCAAGCTCTATGTCGAATTCAACATCCAGATACTGAATTCCTCAAACGCCGAGGAGACGGCATACCTGCTGGCCAAGCTCGCCGAGAAGGAGCAGCTGGAGGACTCAAGGGAGCCAAGGCTCGTAGGGTACAAGAAGGCCTACAATCTGTACCAATGGCAGCTTCTCATACTCGGATCGATACCTGGGGTAGGTCCGAAGCTCGCCAAGGAGCTGATAAAGCACTTCAAGACCCTGAAGAATGTGGCCCTTGCCGCTCCGGAAGATCTGATGGAAATAGATAAAATAGGAAAGAAGAAGGCTGAAAAGGTCTACGAGATACTTAACTCCGAGTTCAAGGAGGATCTCAATCTGGCTTAATCCTCTATTATGCCTGCAGACGCAACCTCTCCTGAAATATCCAGATCAAGTTCGAGCTTGTATTCCTTTTCCAGTTTGATTTTGGTCTTTCTGACAAAATCCTTTAATATTGACTTATTGCTCCCAAACAAGATGAAACCGCTATTGTCCGATGCTCCGAATTCCTTAATCGCCTTATCCGTGCGCATTGTTCCAGAAACGAAAAGGAGCATCTCCATCGCCAGGCTTCTAGCCCGTGTCTCTCCTTCTTCATACCTTACACAGGCATTGACATAAGCAGGCAAGAGCCGTTTTACCAACTTTTCGTCACTCTTCATTAAAAGTATGAAATTCATGCCCTTCGAAAACTTTTGGGAATAACCTATAATCTCTCCAACCTCCAACTCTGAAGAAGCAAAATATGCGACCGGAGTTTCTTTAAGTTCAAATTTTCCCAAAATAACACTTCAAACAAGACAATTGACTAATTATTGAGTTAGACTTATATATCTGGAAATATTAATAAATTACTGCAAAAAGAAAAGGTTTTAACCTGAATTCCTTACTTAGAGAAACAAAGACTAGAGATGTCCGAATACAGCCAAGAGATCTACTTGAAGTCAGAAGAAATGGAGACGATGTAAAAACCCAAATCGCTTTAGAACAACCCCTCCTCGGAATATATTCTGGAAAAGAAGGAAACAATGCCATGTATGGAATTTTTTTAGGGAAGACTGATAAATTCGAACCTTCAATAACTCATTTTTTAATATTTGAATTAACAAGGGCAAACTTGATTTCACTGAACAGCATTCCTGAAAAATGGGCTTCGGAACTTAACAAACACATAAACGGCGAACTTTATCTTATGGGATATGCATATTATGTCCTAGAAAATCAACAGAACAGTCTTATTGCCTCAACACATAGATTTTATCCTCGATACTCGATAGGCCGTAAAGAGACTTCTGGCATAGCGATACCTATAGAGGCCATAATGGTAGAAAATTTGATAACTCAAGGCGTGACACACATCTTAAATTCAGGTACAAATCCAATATCAGGACCTAAGCGCATGGCCCAATTAAAAAGAATGGAGCTAGAATCATCTCTTGAGGATCCAGTTTCAGCAGAATTTTACCTTAGTAAATTATACCGTGCCATGGAAAATCTCTCGCAATGATAAGACAATTTCTAGAGGCTTTGTCCTTCCCTATGCTCTTAAGAGTTGAGCCACAGCGCAATGTGTTGCGCCGAAGCCGTTAGTAACTTCATTGAATGGAACAAACTCCACTTGTTTGCCTTTTCCGCGCAACATTTTTATTATACCATATGCATGATCTACTGGCATAAATAGGGAATTCTTGTCAAGTACAAGTAGATTACAACCAAATGTAGTTTGCTCTTCCTTAGTCACGACTAAGAGGTCATAACCCACTTTTTCAAGGTATCCCATAAACGAGAGTCTTGTAGGTTTTATTTCAGTATCACCCTCGGCATTAACTTTCACCACACTAACCCTTCTCCTACTTGCTTCTTGTTCGCACACAGCCATTTGTTTTGGGCCTATCGGCATGGAGAACGTATCAAGGTGCATTGATTCCTGTATCTCCTCAAAAGACTTGGGAATTGTGTTATCATAGACTAAAACAAAGGAGATCCCTTTGTGTACACTTAGCTCTTTGAATATCTGCAAAGCGGCTCCTACCGAAGTTCTGGCTCCTACTCCGATATAGACTGTGTTGTTGTGCATGTATAAGTCCCCGCCCTCAAACCTTTCCCCCCTAGGTATCTGTATTGTCTTGTTAAGACCAAGCACACCACCATAAACCCTTTCATAAAGTTCAACTTCGGGGACCCTTATGGGCTCAGCCATATACGAAACGATACGATAATCTAATACTACGTTCGTCTGGTCCCTCGAATAGATTATATTGCTTAAAGGAAGCTGATGGTTCAGGCAAAGAGCCTTCACCAGAGCCAAAGCTCCTTGTTCTCCATGTTCTTCGATGTCCCGTTCCAATAAATTGACAATTGCTTCCTCTATCTTCGCCTTACTTTGCCCTTTAGCGCCGAAATTTTCTTCAATGGTTCTTGCCTTGGCTAATAGCTGTCCCATAATCTTATTCTTAGTTAATCCTGGTTCCGACAAAACTTTTGCAAGTTCTTCCTTAACCTCTATGACTTTCACGCCTTCCTCCCTCAACAAAGTTGCAAAACCCTCTATCTCTACTCCAGCCCTTACGACATCCATGCTGTCCAAAAACAAAGAAACGTTTTTTGGATAGAGTTGTGCCAATACTGCTTCTGGACCGGGTTTACCCCACATGGCCGCGGTCCTTAACCTGTCCGTCTCGCTGCTAATGCCTATTCGTATAACTCCTCCTAAGCCTGCTCCGACTTCAAGCCTCTTTGCATTAGTTATCCTAACTCCCATATAATCTCTCAAGTATGATAAAAATTATCTCATTTGTCCCTTCGTGCATAACTGGCCTTCAAATCAATTTTTCCTAATGTTAGCTCTTTCATTATCTATTGCCCATAATTGATATATAAACTTTAGGATACTTTTGACACAAAATAGCTCTTAAATGTCTCAAATAATACAAATATATAAAAATCTTAGGTTGCATATATTATTCATGTCAACAGCAAACTTGGTCAGGGTGTACCTAAAGAACAAGCCCTACATGATAGAGGCGCTTGAAAACGGCATTGTCAACCTGAGCGCCCTTTCAAGGCATATCCAGAAAGACCTGAAGCTAAGTGACTATTATGCAGTGAAGGCGGCAGTGAGGAGGTATTATCATGACCTCAAGAAAGCTAGGCAGAGCATAGAAAAGAGGGCATTATCTGTTCTCAAAGGCAACAAGATAACGATACTCGACGGAATTTCTGTCCTAGTCCTGAATGAAGATATAGAAATAAAAAACAGCGCAAAAATCAAGATAGGAGATTATTACGTCTATCTGGTGGACAGTAATCTCCTGAAAAAGACCAGGATAAAGACCGAACCCATCAAGAAATACGAGAATTGCTCCGCGCTGGTCATCCACTCGGAAGAAAACGTCGAGAGTGTCTCTGGCGTAATGGCTTTCGTGACCTCTCTCTTCGCCCAGTACAACATAAACATAATAGAGCTTATCTCATGCTACACAGAAAACGTCTTCGTGATACGCAGGGATGACACCCTCAAGGCCTACGAGCTCCTTTCCGACATAGTGAAATAGGCTACTTGCCTTCCTTTTTCTCCACTGCCTTCTCTATCTGGTGGGCTATCTTCATCTGGAGTGTGTATATCTCTATGAAACCTGCACTGGCGTTCTGATTGAGGTTGTATCCTTCCAGCCTGTTGAACGAGGCGTGTGCCAGCTTGTAGGGCGAGTCTACCGCCACTACCGTGGTGTTGCCCTTGAAGAGCTTGATGGTGACGGTTCCAGTGACATGCTCGTTCACCTTCTCGTTGAAGGCGTTCAAGGCTGTCATAACCTGATCGTACCAGCGCGCGCTGTAGCATTGGTAGCCCCATTTAATGTCCATCTCCTGTTTGAGCTCGTTGAGCTCTTTGGTGGAGACGTATTTCTCCAGGTTCCTGTGGGCCTCTATTATCACGTGGGCGGCGGGATGTTCGTATACTCCCCTATTCTTCAAGCCAACCAACCTGTCTTCCAGCAGTTCAACGGTGCCGACTCCGTGCCTTCCGGCGAGTTTATTCAGCTTTATGATCAGCTTAGCCAGACTAAGCTTCTCGCCGTTCAGCGCGACCGGCAGTCCCCTGTGGAACTCGAGCTTGACCAGCTCCGGATGCTCAGGCGCATCCTTCGGCAGCGTATATGTCTTGAGGAACTTCTCTTCCGGAGCTATCAATGAAGGATCCGTTATTTCCCCACCCTCCCAAGTTATGCCCCACATATTGTCATCGTCGCTGTATGGAAAGTCAACGGTAGCAGGTATCGGTATGCCATGCTTTTCAGCGTATTTTATCTCCTCGTTCCTGTCCATCGACCATTCCCTCACAGGTGCTATTATCTTCATCCTAGGCTCCTGCGTGAGTATGTA
>CAZJZM010000009.1:0-15246 GCA_964550485.1 Microcaldota archaeon
ACAGGAAGATGACCTGCGAATCCTGCTACAAGAAGATCGGCGGGTATTACGAGGCGGTGCTCCAGCTGCGAGGAGACGACGAGAGGATAGCCAGATTCATGGAGAAGTTCGAGAGGTACAACGAGAGCAGGCACCAGTTCATAGCTAAGACAGAGAAGGTCGACAACGGCTATGACGTTTATGTCAGCAGCAAGGCGGTTGCAAGCGCATATATATCTGAAAAGAACCTTACTGCTACTACCTCATACACTCTTAGCGGGCTGAACAAGTCGGGAAAGAAAGTGTATAAAAACACTTACGCAATAAGATTATGAGTGGGTATTGGCAATGGATAGATTTCATGCGGGAGTTGGAATGGTCGTGCTGGCCCTTCTCCTCCTGACGGCATCGGCTTCGCTTACCGTCTATCCGCTGAGCAACTCAGAGACCTGCAGCCAGGTCAATTCCACCTTCATAGCGTGCTATGACGGATATTCCATACCGGTCTCGTTCTCGGTCACAGCGCCCAACTCCCCATCTTTCGGGCCGTTCAGGGTCTCGCAGGTCGACTATGCAAACGTGAGCCAACCCCTTGACTCATTTGGCAACCAGTGCGCGGTTCAGAGCGGCGCAACAATCTCATGCTTCATCTCCATCAAGGCGTTGCCTCTCTCAGTGGGGAACGGGACTGTGGAGAAGTCCATACAGCTCAGGCTGACATCCCAACCTTACCCGCAGCTGGCATTCAACAGGAGCATCAACATAACCATCTACCACTATCTGAGCCATAACGAGAGCGTGCTTTTCAGCATCTACAATTCCACCTCTTCCGCATACCTGAAGGACAATGCCACCTATGGCTACTTCTGCAGAGGCTACGGCATCTGCAGCGCCAATGTGGGATATGGAATATCGGTAACTGGCTCGTACCTGGAGCTGGCTTCGGAGAACATAAACTACGGCTCGATGCAGGCTGCGACCTACAACGCCAGCGTGGCGAACAGGAGCATCAACGGCCTAGGAAGCCAATACGCGTTCTTTGTAAACAACTCCAACAGGATAGTCAACAATGTGATAGAGGCGCGTTCTTTGCTTTCGGCGGCTTCGAATCATTATGTGAATGACGAGCCTTTCCTGAATGTCTGCACGGTAGGAAATTCGACCTACGGAAAGAACATACAACTGGAGATACAGAACGCCGAGGGTTATCCCATGGAAACCAACCTGACCGGTTCGGTGAAGTACCTCCAGCTCGCCACAAACATCTCCGATTATACGAATAATGCCATAGCCCAATGCAAAACGTCCGGACAGTCATCAGGCAAAACCGGTGTGCCGGGAAGCATCTCCAAGAACACCATTTACATCATAATCATAGCGATAATCCTGATACTAATTCTGATCTACGTTGTGCTCAGATACAGGAGCGATCAGGAGATAAGGAGGATAAGGGAAGACGCTGACGAGAAGAGGGCAGAGGAGTTGCATGCGCAGCAGAAAGGTGAACGTGGAGAGAGAGGAAGAACAGGAAGGAAAGGTATGGAGGGTGAGCAAGGCATAGAAGGAAAACAGGGTGAACCTGGAGAGCCAGGAAAGCAAGGAGAACCCGGAATGCCTGGAGAGCCTGGAGCAGAGGGTGAAGAAGGAAGAAAGGGCGAGACAGGGAGCAGAGGAAGAGTCGGCGAGCATGGCGTAGAAGGAAAGCAAGGAGAACCCGGAGAGACGGGAATATCTGGCGAGCCTGGAACTGAGGGCGAGAGAGGAAGCATGGGAGAGCCAGGAAAGAAAGGCAAGGCAGGAAGACGCGGCAGAGCCGGAAAGAAGGGCGAGCACGGAAAAAACGCGGAGCACGGAGAGCAGCCTGAAGAAGAGTCAGGCGCAGGCGAAGCTTAAGGAGAAGCTGGACCTTGATGTGTTCGTTTGATCGGAACAAAGGTGATATAGATGAGATATGGAAAAAGAGCCGCATTAAAACGAAGAGCGCATGAATTGGTAGAGGAGCAAGGATTAAAAAATATCTCTCCAAGAACTTCGCGCAATTTAAAATTGATACTAGTTGGAATATTGCGAGACACGGAAGGCGGCGAAACGGAGGCAGCATCATTCCTTGCTAAGGTGAACTCAATTTCACAGTCTATACGCCTGAGTCCAGCAGACCTGGAGTTTTTAATTAGAATGGAGGGGGATAATAAGAATTCCATGCCGCAATCCATAACTCCTGTTCCAGTCACTGAAAAGAAGGCCAAAGGTCCGAAAAAGGAAAGGCCAAAGAAGAATCCGCCGCAACCTGCGGAATCTGTTACCGTCCCTAACCCAACAATTACAATACTGCAGCAGCCTCCTCTTGCAAGACCTATTAACGCTCCTAGACCGATAATAGATAATGGAGAACTCCCTAGCATAATCCGAGACCCTGAACTTGAACGAAAAGAAAAAGCTGCACAAGCCGAGAGGACAGCGTTGGAAGTATATAGGAGTAGTACTATTGTTATGAGAACTATAATTATAGAAGGTACATTCGCCGATATTGAAAAAAAGCTTCTTCCTGATACCCTGACCGCCGAAGATAAAGTAAGAGCAAGGCCAGCAGTAATTACAAGGGTTGCTAATGAGCTATATGTCCAGAGTAGGCCGAGCGCTATAAAAATGGCAATCGATTTTGCTGAGGAATTCGGATTGCGTGGAGAGGATGATGATAGGCTAAGGGATGCAGTTGAAAATGCAATAGAAAATGCAAAGAAGGAAGGGGCTCAAAATTTGGTAGAACCTCTCTCTGCTCTTGTTAAAATGAACAAAGGGAACGGCGGATACCCGCCAGAAGCCAGAAAACATAACGGAATAAATCAAGGCAGAGAGAAAATGAGAGAGATAGCTGTGAGGAATTTGGCACTGGCCAGGCTAGTTAAGGCCCAACAACGGAGAGAATCAATGGGACGACATGCAAACCCCCAAATAGGTATTACTTAGTATAAAATCAATCTTACTACAAATCGAGGAAATCGGCTAAATGAAAGAGACATCTTGTGCCTGCCCATTGATAGTTGTCGTTCAGGAACTTTCTTTCCCTTTAACGTGGATTTTCCTTTAGGAATTGCGTGATGCCTTCCTCATCAAAATCGCAATTGAGCCATTCGTCGCTGATAGTCGCATTGTGTTTTTTGTAGAATGCTATTGCATCCTTGTTCCAGTCTAGAACCTGCCAGCGCAGTCTTTTACAGTTTTCTTCCTTTGCAAGCTCAAATAGTTTTCTCAGGAGCATGCCTCCCACCTTTTTGCGCCTGAACTCTGATTTTACATAGAGATCATCCAGATAAAGGCTTTTTCCAACCCAGGTGTAATAGGCGAAAAAATAGATCGCGGCTCCGAGGATCTTTCCGTCCTCTTCCGCAACGAAGAAGCCGAATGTGTCTTTCTCCTGTTTCATCTGCTCGACTGAATTTTTGACTGAGTTAGGGGCTTTTTCAAAAGCCGCAAGCTCCTTAATCAGCTCCATGATGGCTGGAAAGTCTTTCTCTTCCCCTTTTCTAATAATAACTGCCATAATATATTCGTAGAACTTAGAGATACTTAAATGTTTAGCAGTCAATGCAAAATTCTTCTGTCATTGGCAATTGGCAATATAAAAGATATTCTGGAATTTGTTTTGGCCGAAGAGATATGAAGAATATAACTGGGTTATATAAATCTTGGTGTCTTATATTTCTCTGGTGAATATGATGGACAAGGTTGTGCATTTTGAGATACCTGCAGAGAACATGGCAAGGGCGAAGAAGTTCTATAGCTCTGTCTTTGGATGGGAGACCGAGGATGTGCCGGGCATGGAATACAGCATGGTTCATACCGTAGAAACAGGGGAGGACAGGATGCCTAAGGAGAAGGGCGCGATAAACGGAGGCATGATGAAGAGGATGGACGCGGTCAAGGCCCCTGTGGTAACGATAAATGTTTCTGACATTGACAAAGCCGTGCAGAAGGTCGTAAAGGCCGGAGGCAAGATTGTTGTTGAGAAGCAGATGGTAATGGATATGGGCTGGAACGCCTATGTCAAGGACACCGAAGGCAACGTGATCGGAGTCTGGCAGAACGCAAGGAAATAAGAAATCGCATCAGCGATGATCAGTGCGTACTCTTAATCAGAGATTCTTTCTGAATGAGTAATACAGAAATACCAGTGCCAGGATCTGGGCTGCAAGCACATAAAGTATGACTGTCCCTAGAGAGTAGTAAAGATAACCTATTATTATGCTTGAAGCCATCAGGCCGAAGCCATAAAGGCTGTTGAAGACGCCATAGGCACGGCCCCTTTTCCCTTCCGGAATCATGCTCCCGACAACGGATCTCATCATGGTGTCCTGTATTCCGGTTACCGCGCCGAAGATTAACGCCGCCACGAATAGGAAGATCGGCAGAGGGACGGAGAGCGCGAAAGGCATAATTGCCGCTATGATTAGTCCTGCATAGACCAAGTTTTTACCTACCTTGTCATAGAGTAATCCGAATACAACTCCGAAGAAGCCTTCTCCGACCATTGCAGTCAGGAATATTAATGGAATAAGATACGTGCTTACCACCGTCTGGGCTCCCACAAGGACGAAGGAGACATTGTAAAGGCCGGCCGCGCTCACTGCGACTGCCAACGAGTAGAGAAGGAAGCGCCTGGAGGTCATCGTCTTGCCAGGAGCTATGTTGTGCTTGGCAACTGGCATGCGTCTGTGGAATCTATAGGCGATCACCAATGTGGCGAGCGCCAGCGCGGCGGGCAGGAAGAGGAACTCGAAGGCGAACCTGTAGCTATTGGTGTAGAGGATTATCAGCGCCATGACCAGCGGGCCTATGATGGCTCCTGTCTGGTCCAGCGCCTCGTTTATGGCAAATGCCCTTCCTATCTTACCGGTTTGAGCGGCGGTTGAGATTATGTAGTCCTTCGGAGGAGTCCTTATGCCCTTTCCGGCCCTTTCGGCCACTATCAGTACTGCAGCAATAATGTAGTTGCCTGTGAAAGCGAGAAGCGGCAGCGCGACCATGTTTATCACGTAGCCTATGAAGGTCAGGTTCCAGTAGCCGTGGGTCTTGTCGGCGAGCCTGCCGCTGAGCAGCCTTATGGAGTAGCCTACGAAGTCGCCGAGACCGAGAACGATGCCCAGCAGGAAGACCGAGCCGCCTAGGCCGGTGGTGAAGAACTGGGGGACTATGCTTCGCCCTCCTTCATAGACGAAGTCTGCAAATAGGCTGACTATGCCGAGGATTATTATCAGCATTGTCCCCTGGGAGATGAGTTTCAGTTTGCCAGCCATGACGAATCCTTCTGATTAGTATCTCATATCATATTTTTATTGTTTTCCGGTGAACAAAAGCGAAATGTTCAGGAAGATGTAAAAGGAATATTGTGTTTAATAGTACCATGGAAATCAAAACAGGTACAATAACGCAGAAGGTCGTCATAAATGCGACTCCGGAGGGGGTATATCATGCTCTGATGGATTCGAAGATTCATTCTAAGTTTACCGGAAGCAAGGCAACGATAGTGCCAAGAGTGAACGGAAAGATAACTGCCTGGGACGGTTACATAATGGGTAAGAACCTCGAACTTGTCAAGGGTAAGAAGATAGTACAGGAATGGATTACAACAGAATGGCCGGAAGACTATCCTCCATCAGTATTGACGATAATGCTTAAGAAAACGGGAAATAAGACAGAACTGAAGATGATACATTCCAAGGTACCCAAAACACAGATGAAGAGCTACAACGATGGATGGAAGGAATGGTATTGGACTCCGTTGAAGGACTATTTTGAGGATAAGTAAAATTGAACTGTTGCTACCATATTAATCCTTTTCTTTAACTACTGAAGACCTCTAGCAATACGTCGACAGAAAACGCAAACTTTGTGGAAGGAAGAGCATATATATCAAGATAAGCGAGATTATTAATGTGAATTTATGACTGCCAGAATCTTTCGAACGTCTTCGGATAGGCAGAGAATGGAGATAGCATTGCAGGCAGTAAACAAAACGACTGCGGTGAACACGATCAACTCAAGCAGGACATTTGCGCCTTTGTCAGAGGCAAGAGCACTGAAAGAGGGCAAGTATTGGATAAATGCTAAGGGAGCGCCAACCACCGCAGGACATTATAGGGACAATAAAAACGGCACATTTACAAAGATTTCAGATGGGAACTCGGTTGATTGGGCAGATTGCCTCTATGTTTCGGAACAGGCCGCATATAGTGCTTCTAGATATGAAGGACCTCTACTGTTGGAAGTCGGGAACCATGCTGCACGCCTCTGCTTGTTCGTAGGCGAATGGCACAGCGGCGGTGCTCTGATTGCCAGCGTGCCACAAGCTCGAGTTGACCAGCCTAGCAGATTAGCACAATTAGTAAATTATCTTCGAGACGCCGTTAGAGTCGGACCTAAATCTTAAAATTAGAAAGTGGAAGCGCAAGGATGTCTCGTATTTACTTTATTTAGATACAGAATACTTTATCCTTACTTATAATAGTTTAGAATCTAAAGTATTATATACTTGTATGTGTCAATGGTTATATAAGGTAATCAAGTGAACACATGGGAAGCTATCGCTGGCTTGATAGTTTTATTGGTCGGGATAGTATTATTCCTACATAGTTACGACCTATTGGTACGATGCAGTTCAACTGGAGGACAAATATTGACAGCAATATCTGATTTCTTTAAAGGCACCGGAATCCAGGCCTGCAACAATGCAAGCGGACTCGAGATGGTGGGCATCGTAGCGGCAATAGTGGGCGTGGTAGTGATGTTCGCCGCTGCAGCGAGTAATAAGTCAAATTAGATTTAAGTGATAATATGGATAACCAAGAGATAAAGGGGAAGGGCAAGCTAATCAAGGGAGAGATTAGGGAAGGAGTGGGAAAATTGACAGGCAACAGAAAGGAACAGCTTAAAGGAAAGATTGAGCAAGCTGAGGGAAAAGGGAGGGAGCAGGTAGGGAAATTAGTAAGAGAATCGAAGGATTCGGCTAGTGGGGGATCCGATGGGGAAAGACTGTTGAAGGATTTGGAGGAGGAATTTAAACCTATCACAGATATCCTGGATGAGGGCGCTTTGAGGTTGGGTGCAGAGCTCGACAAACTGGATTCGAAATATTCTAAGCGAAGGGAAGTCGCAGAAGCCAAGAAAAGACAGTAAATTTGCCCAAAACATTAAGCTAGCATGACTCCACTTCGGAAGGTTTAAGAATGAGGCAAGATACATTCATTTTGTTGCAATGAACGTATCCAGAAGGTCTCCAATTTTAGCCCCTAGAATGGAAGCTGACGTTAGGACAGATGTCGCAATTGAACGCGAGAGAACTATGAGCGCGCTAAAACGTGGAGTGGCCGGACTTGATATCCCCCTTTCGATAAACATGATAGAGGAGCATCTTGCCCATGATACTCTTGTGGTATTTTCGCACATGGGATGGGGAAGGTGTTCGCTGCAACACGAGAATCAGTCTGTTGCGGATAACTATCTAAAACTAATCACTTTCTATGAGAGACGGATCATGGAGATTATGCCAAATGCTGCAGACTCTAATTTTGCCATTTCACAGATTCCTAAACTGAATTACTGGAATGGCGGGAAGTATAGGTTGCTGATGGATGAAATGGCGCTTGAAGAAGCTTTCGAACATCTTTCTGCTGCTGGAGTTCCAATAATATTAACTGTGCCGTGTGATATTAGGATTGATGGTGAAGGATTTTTCTTCGCTCCGAGTAGCTCAGCCGGAATCGATACATATACTAGATATATCAACATCAGAGCTAACGGATTCGAAAATGTCTATCTGCTGCCTACACAGCCTAATTCAGGAGTCATACTATTAGACCCAAATTCCGGTGCCCTGAATGTTATTGAGTTCAACAAAAGTCCTGAAGGGAAAATGATGCTTGGGAATGTCCTGGGGAAGAGATGGAAGGAGGTGCTCTTCCTCGGAGGAGGGCTAGCCTCCTGCATGGCCAATACAATGCTTTATTTCTACCAGCAGGACAACATTACCACTTTCAGCAGATATTCCTTTTCTACTGCGCAGGTTGCTAGCCTAGAGCTGCCTAAGGAGAAGATTGAAAGGATGCAGGACTTGGTTATGGATACTTTAATTCGAACGAAGGAAAGAGGAGCCAGAACCGAACTGCTCGATGGATTAAGGGAACACGACACCTCCAGTCTGGCTGATGAGCGTTGGAAGGTATGCGACCTTTTCAATTTTCTGAGAGAGAAGAAGGAAGTCAAGATACCCAGGCTCCTAAATCTGGATTCAATCCTAAGATGATATTGGCAAAATCTAAATATCAGGCCAATGACACACTTATTGATAGTATGGAAAAAGTCGCAAAGGGAAGTCCTGAAGTAATCACTAGTAGATTAGACATTCCAAAAAGGCAAGTAATAGTGCCCGTATATGATAAGTATCTCCGTGTTGCAAAGTGGCTTGAGGCTTGGAGGGATGTTAGGGAGAAAGGTGGGCTTCCTTCGAATGTGCTGCTCGATGATATATTAGTCTGTCCTGGAGATGTGGAGCAATTAAGCACTAAAGACCACTATTATAATGTGTGGATAGGTATGTGGGCTAAGGAAATCTTAGTATACCCAGAAGTAAATGGGAAATTCAAAAAAGGAATAGACGTCAAAGATGATGTTAGAGAAACTAATGGTAGACCTTTGTGGGATAGAGGATGGAGATGTTGGGATTGGATATTCCCAGCATCTTGCATACCGGAAGAAGCGATAGGTAAGAAAGGGGTTGGCTTGTTTGTCGATCCTGAAGCGATTGAAGACCGTGAAGGTAATGTAGTAATTCTGGCTAAGCCTGAATCCGTAATTGTGATAACTCCATTCATGCAGAGAAGCGGATGGGGCAAGGTTGATGATAAGACAAGAGTTCCATTACAGACGCCTGTAAAAGACTTACCTTTTGATCAAGTGAGATATTTTCTTAGAACGAAAGGATCTGGTGTGCGCCCCATAGCTCGCTATTATGGCAAAAAAAGCAATAGGGCACTGGATCTGAATTCGGAATGGGAAAGGAAGAGAGGAGTGGCGTATGTTGAACTTCAAGGTCAAACCGAGTTGGAAGAAAAACAGAATTTACAAAGGCTTCAAACGGCGGTTGAGGCAGTAGTTAGAAGCAGAGACCTTGCTAATGTGATTGTTAAAGAGCTTGTGAGCTCTGGAAGAATAGGCATAGAGGAAGCGGAGAAACTACAAGCCCTTCTAAGAGACGCCGAGAAGCTGACCAGTTTGGTGTAGAATCAGATAGATTGATCAAATGAACAAAACAATGCGAATAGATCCAATAATAATAAATGCGATAGACGCAAAGCTTCGAGCTTCTGACATAAAAGGGTTTGAAGCCCTCCTCAGGGCAAATCCCGAAGCCGTGCACGGCACCTACAATTCCCTTTATTCTCCTTCCCCTCTTGCGAACCATATACTGAAGATGCCTCTTGAGGAAGGAGTTCTGCGAGATGCCTTCTCGGTAGCCATCAGGCTCGGCGCTCCGATTGATAAGACAGATAATACAGGAAAGACACCGTTAGGGATAATCAACGGTCTGATCAAGTACTGCAACGATGAGCTGAAGAGGTTCGTACCAGGCAAGGAGCCCGAAGGCACGGCACGAAGGAGGGCATTTTACTCAAGCCTCCTTGAAATCATAGAGCCTGATCCCAAGCGCGAGCCGGCGAGCCCCGAGGAGCTGCTGGGGAGGCTCTCAGCCGAGAATTACTACCATAACCAGGTGGTCGTCACGGACAGCACGAGAAGCCTGGCGTGCGAGCTGGTGCGCAGGAGGGCGGAGGAAGCGTTCGGAGCGAGCCCGGCGAGGGAGCGGCTGCTGAGCCTGGGCCGCGAGCACTTCGGCAGTGTGCCGCTCAGGAACCTGCTCCACACCTTCTTCCAAGGCGCGATAAGCGTGGCGGTCGACTATTCATACCTCGAGCTAAACATAAAGCCCTGGGAGATGGCGTACCTGGCGCCCTGGTTCCCGAAGAACACCTACGACAGGGATATGGCGGTAAGGTGGCTGATGGAGGACAAGCTGGGAATCGAGCCGGAGGTGGGAAACATCAGTAGGATCTTGGCCATAACACCGGAGCAGTTCAATGAGAACGGACTGGGCAGGCTTCTCCAAAGCAGGAGAAAGGGAAGCAAGGCCAAGAAACCGGTGGAGTTGATCAGGGAAGCCTATCCGTACCTGGCATGGCCGATTACTGATAGCATGAATGCTGCCAAAAGGGCGCTTGCAAAAGCAGCGAGAGAGTAAGCGGCAGGCATTTTTGAAGATAGAAGTATTAGTTTATACCAGTATGATGCCCTTTTCCTTGTCGTAGTAACGCTTCACGTCGTTGAAAAGGTCTGGGTACTCATTTCGGTACTCCCTTATGTGGGATGCGGCAGACTCATACCACGCAGGTATTGTGGGCTTTAGCTGTGAAATGACCTTAAGCAGATCGTCGTTTGTTATGGGTCGCTCCTTTCCGGTGTTGAGGGCTTCCTGCCAGGGTATCTTTGCGGCCGCTTCGCAGACCTCCACAATGTCTGCAGACGAATAATATTGGGTTATGCTTGATAGTTTTTCGTAGTCTATCTCGGCTATCGGCTTGTTTGCCAGATAATACTTGAAGAGCTCCTTCCTTCCGGCCTGAGTTGGCGGAGGCACATATATGTGGGCCCTGAACCTTCCGCTTCTTATGAGCGCAGGATCCATCAGCCAAGGCGAATTTGTGGCTGCTATGATGAGCACGTCCCTGTTGTCCGAGGATGAGTCCAGTTCTATGAGCAATGAATTGACGATGAGCCTCAGTGTCGATGAAGTCATATCCTCCCTGAATCCTCCGAGCGCGTCTGCTTCGTCCATGAATAGGATTGACGGCCTGATGCTCCTTGCCATTTCAAACAGGTTGTGTATGCTGCCTCCGGAGGACTGCACCCAGAACTCCATTATGTCCGGTATCTTGCCCTCGAGCAGGTTCACCTTCGCCTCGCCGGCGATCGCCTTGGCGATATAGGTCTTTCCGCATCCGGGCGGACCGTAGAGAAGCACTCCTCCGCCGGCCTCTATCCCATACTTCTTTGCGAGCTCCGGCTTTTTGAATGGGTATATTATTGCGCTCTTGAAGACTTCCTTCAATTCCGCCATGTCCGCAACGCTTGCGAAGTCATCCTTGGGGAATTCAACGAACTTGAAGAGCGCGAGCCCCGCCTTCAGGTCTTCCTCCGACAGCTTCATCCCTGTCAGTTTCTCCATCATCTCCTTTGCCCCATCCTCGCCGGGGTTTATGGCCAGAGCCTTTCTCAGGTCTGCAAGGGCCTTGTCCTTCAGGTTCAATGCGATGTAGACCTTCGCCCGTTCAAGCAAAAGATATGAGTTATCCTGCTCCAGGCCTACAGCTTTCGTGTTGTCATCCAATGCCTGTTCATATTTCCCAAGATAGTAGTAGGATTCAGCCCTATTAGCATAAAATTCGGGATCCTGCACAAATTGCAATGCGGTTGTGTAGAATTTTATTGCGCCTTCATAATCCTTGTTGTGGGCCTTGACCATCCCGAGCACATTGTACGCCAATGCGTTCTTGCCATCAAGCCTCACCGCTTCCTCTGCGGACTTTTCCGCATTTGCATAGTCATCCATGCCCATGTACGTATCAGCGATGCGCTCGTTCAGCATGGAAAGCCCTTCCGTAGGGGCTATTTTCGCAGCCTTTTCATAGATCTCCAGAGCCAGCTTGTAGTCAGCCTTGTCCCAGGCTGCATCGCCCTCCTTGATCATGGAATGGAATTCCGCGCTATTCGTTTCTTCTGGCATGCCTATCTCTACAGCTATTGAGTAGAAATAATATTAAAACAGTAGGCTCGGCGTTCCCGTGGACGTTTATAAAAGTTAAGAGTCGTATAAAAGAAAATAAAGAGGAGAGTACAGGGATGTCATCGTAAATGCGTCTGTGAAAATGGCTGGAAGTCATTTACTTTCAAGGCAATTTCAGTTTAAACACCGCAAATCACGGATACTCCATAATCTTTTGTGCTCTAATTTCTCGTTTTTTTATGAAATTAGGAAAAGGTTTACGCATCAAACTCTTTTTTTATTAACACGGCGGCTTTCTCCATGACCAAATCTAGTATCATTTTTCCTTTTTCTCTTGTTGCTAGACTAGGGATGCCCATCACGCCAGATTTTGTAGCATATCCTTCCGGAAGCGGATAAATGAAGTAATCTAATTTGGCTTCTAAAGGCATTTCGTCTACGATCCTGTCTTTTTTAACTAACTCTGGCCTAGTCTCAAGCAGTATTGATATCTCGTCTTCACACGCATGAATCAGCTCAGACTTTATGAAACTCTTGAACTCTTCCTTTAATAGGTTCCAGTACTCGAAAGCCAGAATCTTTACTCCATTATTAATGCAGACCCTTTCGGATATCCTTTTAATTGGATCTCTTTGGGTTTCGTGCGTGTTAACTATGACAAATTTCTTGAAACCCTGTTTTGAATACGATACCAGAAAATCTTCAAGTAAATTGCAGAAAGTTTCTAACCTGATGCAAAGCGTCCCCTTAAATCTCAGAAAGTCAGGATCCACATAACCGGTCGTGATGGTAGGCGCTACGAGTATGCTTAGCTTTTTGCCTATTCTCTCTGCCACCTCTTCGGCAGCTATGACATCCGTTCCTATGGGTGCCATTGGTCCATGTTGCTCTATCGCGCCTACCGGTATGATGAGGATGTCGCTTTTCTTTAGATATGCATCAACCTCTTCCCAAGTCGATTCCAGGAGCTTCATTTCATCCCCTCCAACGCGATTTGGACCAGTCTCTCCGTTCCGAATGCGAATCCGGTTGCCGGAATATTCTTCTTGATCCCGCATCTATCAAGAAAATTTCCTACAAGGCCGTCATATCTCCCTCCGCCGCCTACTTCAGCATACGTTTTCTTCCTGGTCTCTATGTCAAATTGGCCGATAATGCCGGTGTAGTATTCCCATCCTCTTATCATAGCAAGGTCCGATCGAACCTGAACGCCCATCTCCTTTAGTCTTGAATAGAAGGCTTTCAAAGTGCCCAACCGTATCTTTGCTCTTGTCTCCATTTCCTCTATTGCCGACCTATCTCCAGTCAGTGTATACATCATCTCCCATTTGTCCCTGAGGCTGCCAGGGAGGCCATTGAGCTTTCTTTCTATCTCATTTTTTAAGGATCCGGCATTCCTTCCCATCACCCTTGCCTTTGAAAATGAATCTATGTTTTCTTTGAGTTCGATCTTTGTTCCTAAGTCAAACTCGCTTCGCCTGCACAGCTCCCTGAAGATGTTGGTGTCGCTAACCCTCAAAACGATCTCGTTTTCCTTAACTATGCTCTTCAGGCCTTCGAATCCTAGATAAAACGCTTCTACATCCGCATCGAGGCCCTTTGCTCCCATGTACTCTACACCTATCTGGTTAAATTCCCTTCTCTTCATGGAACTTAGGTTCTCCACGCCCTCGTTCCTAAAGCACGAAATCATGTAGTACACTTTTAGCGGATTGGTTTCTCCAGGGAATTGATTTTTTTCTACTATCCCTTTGGCGATGTGTCTACACAGAGATGCGGTGCCCTCGGGTCTCAGTATTGCAAGCTCATCTCCCTTCCTAACTTGCGCGTCCCCCTTAAAACTACGTAAGGTGATTGGCAGGAACTCCCTGTTTACTGTTTCCTCCCATCCTTTAGGGGCTGTACGCGTCCCTTCTATCCAAGGGGAGTCTTGAAAAACGCCGCGTCCATATACCTCAGCCCTCTCAAGAGTTGGAGGGATATACTCCTGATAATCAGATTTTTCAAAAAGTGCCCTCATATTCCCCTCTATCTGTCTCTGTATTCTAGGAACAAGGCCAATCCTATCGTCAAATCCTCTTATAGGTGTCAGCCTTGAGATTATCTCTTCCTTCGCTAGTCTATTCTTTTGCATACATATCACATCCTAGGATATCACAAACCAACTTGCCAGTAACGGTTAATTCTACCGGAAACCCATTTCTAAACGAGATTAGACTCAAGCCTTTCAGTACCTTTGTGCAGGATTTCAAAGTAGAAAGAGGGATATCTGACTCTTTTGTGAGCGAGCTGAGCAAATAAGTTATGTTACTTTTACCATCAACATATGAGAGAATTAGAATCTGATTTTTGTTTAATGCCTTAAGTAAAACTAACTTTAATTCGCGCCTCTGTTGTTCAGACAATAAGATCCGTCTCTCGCGTTTCTCGCAAGAACGGTATGGTCGTGTTGGCTCGGCATCACATTCACATCCTGTTTGGATATATTATGAAAGTACTTGCTATATATGCATTGTGGGCGATTAGTTTCGCCTAGAAGCCCAAGCAGCCGAGCGGTTGTCGAGTGGAAATTAGTAAGCTAAGGTTTGAGCTTCTTTATTGCACGTATCACAATTGGATCTGTGATGATATATGTGTCTTTTTCGGTTTTTTCGATTATGCCGAACTTGACTAGGTTTTGCAGGAGCGCGCCAAGCCTTGTATCCGATATCAGACCGGTTTTTCCTATGGCATAGGTTTTGAGGTTGCTCCAAGAAGTTGGCCCTTCCGCTATCAGATAGAGAAGCGATAAGTACCTACTCCTAGATCTTGCAATAAGTCCATTTATTTCGCTAATGACAATTTTGGAACCTTCATCAAAAACGTTTTTCAGCGCAGTTTTATGATCTAGCCCTTTGATTCCTCTATAATGACCGTAGTATGTAAGCCATCCCACTACGCCACCTAGTTCATTAAAAGTCTCTTCAGTTTCTTCCTTGCTTATATTCTTTTTTAGCTCTTCAAAACCTTTGGAGAGAAAATTCTCGCTTGTTCTTTTATCAAATTTTTCTAAGTATATCTCATTTCTAAACCTGCCGTATAGAGGGGCTTTTACATTTTCATAGTCCAAGAACTCTTTAAGCATTCCGACCTCGCTTCCGGTTAGAATATATATTATGCTGGTCAGATTGTCAATGCTCCACGCTATCATCATGTCATATTTTACACTCCCTCCGAAACGAAGGTATTGTGCTTCATCTATTACTATTGCATATTTGAGTTTCTTGTCCTGACACCATTGATTTATTCCCTTTAGGAGCTGGGTAAGTTCGGTGCTTGATATTATATCGGGGTATTTATTTTCCAGGTTCTCTTGAGTATCAAGATTGAATCTCTCAACAAAATTCAGAAATCCGCTTCCTATCAGTTCATATAAAGCAGAAATTGAGACCGAC
>CAZJZM010000009.1:15256-20035 GCA_964550485.1 Microcaldota archaeon
GTGTTTCGTATATATTTCTCTGGCATCTATTAGGGCATACGGAATTTCGTGTTCGCTCAGGAAAGCGTGGATAAGACTGGTTTTACCTACCCTTCTTACACCATAGATTATGCTAAGCCGTTCGTCATGCTTTATTGCTTGTGATAGTTTTTCTAACTCTGTTTTCCTATCGTAGAGATCAGATACTTTCTCTTTTGGGTTTATGTCAAATAACACTAATGCACCCGTTAGTTACTAACTATAGCGTTAGTAAAGTATATAAATGTTGTGGAGGAAGGCCATAGTGTACCCAACAGGCTAAGGATCGAGTATTCCCTAATCATCAGGTGGAGTTACAAACAGATTCCAGTATTATCAAAAGCCTCTCTTTCTAGAACATTCTTAGAAGAAGTTCAAAGCAGCTGCGTCGAACTGTGATCAAGACAAGCTCGACGGTTAGGTAGATGAGCGAGCCTGAAGATATCTATCTAACAGGTATGTAATTCAGTTCATAAGCCGGATTAGCCGTTTGGACTTAGCTGTGCCGAGCGCGGCGGGCGGCCGCAGCACCGCCATCACCAACACCACCTCCGGCACCAGCAGCTTTGGCAGTGGCAGTAGCTTCCGAAGCTTGAGCGCGTCGACGCTCGAGGGCTTTGGTAGTAAGATCAGGTTGACAGGAAGGACATATCAGCTCGGCGCAGTCAGGCTGCTGCGCAGTCCCACTAGGCGCCTCGCCTTTGAACTCTTGTATAAGCCTTTATACTTTTGGAACTATAATAATCTGGTGTTGTATGCAGGTAGAAGAGGCTCAGGATATTGTTGTGCTTGTTCAGGAAATCAAAAGGCGCGAAGCTAAAATTAATTGGGATAAAAAATCTAAGGAAAAAGGAGAGACGATTATTGAACTCATGTTTCCAGAAGCATTCAATGACATGCAATCAAATGATTTTTCTGAATCCTCTAATAATAAACAGCCGAATAGTTTAAGGAATAGTTCTACTAGAAGGGGAAGAGGTACTATTTATTTAGATCCAGGAGACATAAACATCATTCCAAACAACGGAAGACCGGGTTCCTGCTGTAAGGTGCTCTATGTTGCAATAGGTACAAAGGATTCAGCTGAAAAAAGGATACTCGAAGCAATAAAACATTTTGCCGCCATCTGCAAAGGGCGAACAGAACTTGTAATCTTATATACTGCAAGGCCCAGAAGACTACTCAGACTATGGGACAAACACAAACAAGCCTTTGAAAATTGCAATATTTCATGTATCCAAAAGATTATAGGAAAGGACAAAGAAATTGTATTGTTTTGGGAGACATCTATTACTCCTCCTTACCGTATTCACTGAATAGTCTCAGAGTCGATTGATTACAATGACTTCTCTGACGGTATTGTATAAGAAAGGAATAAAATTATAATGTGGAGATAAAGATATGAAAGGAATTGCAGTAATAGGATGGGGTTCTTTAAAATGGGATCAGGGATGCCTTAGGCTTGCCGATGGCAAGTGGTATGAAGACGGTCCGCAGTTACCTGTAGAATTTGCACGTGTGTCAGATAATGGTAAGGGTAGACTTACATTGGTCATAACAGATTCGGCGCCACCACAAAAGACGTTGTGGGCATTCAGCGCTGAAGATACAATTGAAGGAGCTAGGGAGAACCTTAGGAAAAGGGAGAAAACACCTAATATTAATGATATAGGTTATTGGCCAACGGGCTCGGCGCCTGAGAGTGAAATAGAAAGAACCATAGCAAAATGGTGCGTTGTCAGTCGGCCTGAGAGGGTCATATGGACTGCGCTACCACCGAAGGATAAAGATGGAAAAGAACGGGTCATGACTGCAGATGAGGCGATAACATATCTTAGGTCTTTACCTGATTCAGTTAAGGAAAAGGCTAGAGAATACATTGAAAAAGCACCAAAACAGATCGACACACCAATAAGGAGAAGGATAGAAAATGAGTTTGGATGGTATCCAAAATAAAGTAAGAACTTTAATCAAGCTTAATCTCGTCACGCCCACTCCAATAAACCTTAGACTTCTTGCTGAAGTAAAGGTTTGGCCTGAAAAATTCAATTCTATTGGTTAACCTGTTTGGGAATAGATTGTAGAAGTTCCTTAATAGGCACTGTGCTTTTTCTAATTCTATGTTCCCAAATTCGTATTACATAATAACCCATGCTAAATAGTTGATTTGTTATCTTTAAATCATATGCTCTCTTTTTCTCATCATCAAAATTTTTCTTTATTCGTTGTAAATGAATAGGACAAGCATGTGTTGCACAGCCATCTATAAAGATACATATTCCTTTGGAATATTTGTCAGTAGTAGGTATAAATATATCTGGCTGGCCAATTATTTTTTTATGAATTTCAAAAGTAATACCTGCTTTTGTTAGTTGATTTTGAACTTTAAGTTCCATTTGATTCTCTTTTTGTCCGAAGTTTATTTGATTCATTCTTGCTTCTCTGATTTTTTGTTTTGTGGCTTCTGTTGCCTTTTTACCTCTACGATAAGTATTACCTAAAGAATTTAGACGCATTATTCGTTTGGTAGCTTCTGATTGCGGTACTCCTAAACGGGTTTTAGTTTGTTTGGCTCTAGCATTTCTTATTTTTTGTCTAATTTCTTCAGCTCGTCTAAAATTATATTCTTCTGAAAGTTTAACTCCTTTCCTAGAAGACGGTTGTCCTTTCTTGAATTGTGTAGGTTTCATCTTTTCTAGCGCTTCTTCTGAATGAGGGTGTGTTTTAGACCATGAAATATGTCCTTTAGGGAACTGATTCTTCCTTACTGCAAGGTTATTCAGAGCTATTTCTCTTACTATTTGTTTTTGCTTTTCGGATTGATGTTTACCTAACATACCATAAGTAGGTTTTTGAAACTTCCTTTTTTCTCGGATTTTTTGTTTTGTGGCTTCTGATTGCTTGTATCCTAGATGTCCTTTGTCTCCTTTTTTGAATGTCATTGTCAATCATCATTCACGATATAGTCTTTTTACTTTGTATTAGACAATATATGAGTATTTAAAAGGTTAGGAAAAGAATTAGGGAACAACTAGAGTAAGAGAAGCCTTTCAAAAAGTCAAGATCACTTGAACTTCCACTATTTAGTTAAGGATGGTAGGATAAATATTATTTTCCTGCCCATTTCTTTTATGGCCAGTTACAGTAAGCATTCTATTGAGGTCTTTACCAAGTATAAGACGAGCAGGGAAAATCGTCTACGCGTGGATGGATACCTCCCGAAGGTATTTAGGGGAAAGCTCTTTACCCACCTAGATTACAGAAGCTCTTTGGAGAACATCAAGGTAAACTCGATGCTTCTCATGAGTGGCGAGCATGGGGCGCTGAATGAAAAGCAGAAGGAAGTCCTGCAAGGCATAATCGAGCAGGCTGAGATCCAGCTGATGATGCACGGGTTCTGAAAGAAAAGTGTAGCGATGAGAAGCTTCCACGCAGCGTCGCTCTAGAACTGAACTCATGTAGACTGAGGATTAGCCGTTTAATACAGAGCTTCTATTTGCTCCTATTCTTTTCTTCTCGTTCTTCAACAATCATGCGCTGAGTAACACATCTCGTATGCCATGCCATTCCTATGTATGGGAAGACTTCCCTACGTTCCATGGGCTTGAAGACCTTATGGCAAATAGAACATCTGCCACCCTTCTTTACTACCACTTCATCATAAGAGGTCATTCTATCCCTGTTTTTGTATAAGAATAACCGTCTATAATAATATTTTGCTATTTAATATTACTAGTAGTAATTGACTATCCTATCCTTGCTTTTTTAGAAACTGCATAACAGACCATCAGACCCGAGAATATCAACCCTCCGGCTATGTGAATCCACCAGCTGCCATTCATCCAGAGGTAAGAAAGGAAGAAGAGCGTTGCAGAATACAACGCCACGACAGGTAAGACCACATACACATAGACACCAAAAAGTTTTCCTGTCCTAAAGTAATGGCAAGCTTTCAACCACCAAGCCTTAAAATCCAGCAAGAGCCCTACAAGGATCAAGCCCGTTACGGTGAACCCTATAATGGATGTGCCTCCGGACGGCTTGCCTGTCGCAACGAGCATTATCACGCTTAAGATATACGACGCACAGACTCCCGAAAGGAAGGCGCTCATCGGAGTTATACGCTTCAGGCTTGTCGAGAAATACCTCAGATAGATTTCATTAAGGAAAAGCACCACTGCAACTGCCGCATAATTGCTCAATACCCCATCCAATACCGAGCCGTACACTTTCGAGAGGTCCTCGACAGGATTAAATGGGGCTACTAGAATCGCAGTGGCGTTCTTGCCTATAACTGCCGGAAGGTCGTACTTGTAGGCATACAACGCGGCAAGGCAAAGGATGGCGAAGATTACTGGAGTCACCAAGCCTACCCGTTCCACATTCGCAATGGTCTTCCTGACTACGTCTACAAGCCCTTTATTGAGCTTGCCATGTTCCACTCATCCTTTATCCTGTGATGCTCTTGCTCATCAATGTATTTCTTTACTGTATCTTCGCTGATATATCCTGCTGTGCTTACGAAGAATCCCTTTGCCCAAAGATGCTCTCCTAAGTTGTATTGCTTTATGAGTTCAGGGAATATGCGTCTTAACTGCCTTGAGGAATTACCCTTGAGTTGCTTTACTATCTGCGATGCTGAATACTTAGGCGGAACGCTTAGGAACAAATGTATGTGGTCTGGTTGCACTTCAAAGGCTAATACTTGACATTCCTTCTCTTCTGCCTGACCTACGATTATGTCCTTTAGTATCTCTTTGA
>CAZJZM010000010.1:0-18654 GCA_964550485.1 Microcaldota archaeon
ACGTCCTTGTGAACAATTCCCAGCAGCCGGCAAGCCCGACAGACATCCAGGGCAACCAGATAACCATAGCCGCATGGGTCTACATACACGGGCAGCCGTACCACGACGTGGTGGATAAGGAAAACCAATACGGGATGAAGATAGACTATCAGAACAACCCGCATCCGTGCACCCCGAGCAACTCCGTAGATCTCTGCCTCGAGTGGGACACTTCGGGCGACTGGATTGGCAACAGTTTTCCAATCCCAAACAGCGGTTTTAACAGATGGATGTTTCTTGTGGTCAGCATGAACGGAAACACCAAATACTGGTATGCAAACGGGGCGCAGATAGGAAGCCTTGTGGTGGCAAACAGCATAGTCTATGTCAACTCAAACCTGACCATAGGCGCGATCTCTCCTGGCAATTTCATAGGCTATGGGGACGCTGAGTGGTTCAACGGTTCGATTGCAAATGTCCAGATCTACAACACCCCCTTCTCGCAGAATGATGTTTCCACACTGTATGACGAGGGCATAGGCGGCGCCCCGATAGCACTCCAATGGCTGGCCGGATGGTGGCCCCTCAACGGCAACTCGAACGACTACAGCGGCAATCTTGGTAACGGGGCCGCAACAAATATAGTCTATACAAACTCGTGGGCCTCGACATACTCCGCGCCGTAATATATGAAAAATCGTCGGATGGGAGAGCATGCCTGCTATAGTAGAATTTTAGAAAACCGTGTAGTTTAAATATGAGATTAAAAACATATATGAAGGATTTTATGACAGAACGAGTAAGAAAACCTGAAGAAGGAAGGTCTCGAAACGCTTCTCCATTAGGAGATATGGGAAAGGAAAATGCAAACTTCTATAGAATAGACTCTTATAAGGGGCTTCAGAATATACTTAAAGAAATTGGCGAAGACGTTCAAACTGTAACCTTTACATTTAATGATAACGCCGATAGAAGAACACTAAGGAGACATGCAAACGGAGGAGGTTTTGTAGAGGACACAGCCCATGTAGATAAAACAGCATATGTAGGAAGACTTGCCTTGGTCTTGAACACCGTAGAGATTCTCGATGAGGTAATGATACTGGGCGAGGCGATTATATCAGAAAGGGCGCAGCTTAGAGGAATGGTTAGTGTAATGGGAGAGTCGGCTGTCTTTGGCGATGCAAGGCTTTTGGATAATGTAAGGGTTTGGAATTCGGTAGTATACGAAAACGTCACTGCTTTGGGAGATACACATATATACCTCTCACGAGTCTTCGGAAATGTGCTTCTTCGCAATGCAAACATTTGGGAAAAGACAATTAACGGCAATGGAGTAATAGAGGGGAACGGTGAAGTCCGTAGTCTAATGAGACCCGTTGAGAGAACTGCTTCAGCAGTAGAAGGAGCTTCACAAAAGGAGGTTAGGGCGGGAGGAGAGTGAGAAGGCTTTTGGCTTTTTCTTCGCAATGTATTCTATGTTATAGAGTGTTACCATGGATGAAGCTCTCGAGATCAATAAGGCAAAAACGGCTTTGGTGGTAATAGACCTCCAAAAGGGAATAGCGGCGATGCCTGGAAGGCCTCATACTGCGCAGGAAGTCATATCCAACTCGGCTAGACTTGTGAAGACATTCAGGGATAACAAGATGCCGGTATTCCTTGTGCATGTGCAGGGAAGCAAAGAGACAATGCTCAATGTAAAGAGTGATGAATCATTTTCGAGGCCCGCGAACATGCCTCTGGACTGGGCCGATTTCATTGATGAGATAGCTCCTACTCCTACAGATGTAGTCATCACAAAGAGGCAGTGGGGTGCATTCTACGGCACAGACCTCGACCTTCAGTTGAGAAGGAGGGGCATTGACACCATAGTCCTCTGTGGTATAGCCACTGACTACGGTGTCGAGAGCACAGCGAGATTTGCATATGAGTATGGTTACCAGCAGATCTTCGCAGAGGATGCGATGACCTCGAGGTCTGATGAACAGCACAATGCCGCTGTAAACTTTGTATTAAAGAGGATGGGAAGAGTAAGGAAGACTGAGGAAATACTAAAGCAGCTTTGAGAAGTCTTGCTCAGTTTGCAAGAATTTCTTTGGAACTTCTCTCGAAAAATGAAGAAGACTTAATTAAGATTATTCCCTCCAGGTTTGCATATTTCCCGTAATTGGAGTCATTGACTATAACTACCACTCTGCCGTATTTTTTCTTTCTGGATTCGAGCATTGCCTTTGTTTCCTCGAGGTTCTTGGTGCCTGTTTCGTATTCGAAGGCTATCCTCTCGCCTCTTGAGTATGCTATTATGTCCGGCCCGTACGAGGAATTGTATATTTCGTTGCGAATTCCATCTTCTGAAAGCTTCTTGCTTATTAGATTCGCATAAAGATCGTGCTCCGCGCTGTTCCTGGGATTTGAGATGTACCATTTTCCACTGATTGTCCCTTCAGTTATCTCATGCGGGTGAAGGATTTTTTCCGAGACCATTGAATCGATGGCATTTGAGATATCATCGGACTTAAATCTCAACAGTGAAGCCTTTTCGATCATGTCTCTTTCCCTTATTCCCTTCAGGGCTGCACTTTCCAGGAAGTACTTCAGGCTGGTCACTCCGGCCTCGGCAAGGCCGAATCGGAGTATCAACGGTTCCCTGTGCTTGGTGTCCAGGGCTATCGCCTCTCCGACCTTGAGGTTTCTTATGGCCTTCTTCACCTCTACAAAACGGTTCAGCTCGTTTCCGCCGGCGATGAAATTGGAGATGTAGTTCAGCTCCGATGGCTCCCTCTGGTAGAAGGAGAGGAAGACCGAGGAATTGCTTAGTATGTCCCTGTCCATTTCCTTTGCGCGTTGCGAGACCGTGATTATCCCGATGCCATATTTTCTTCCCTCCGCAGTCAGCCTTCCGAGAACCCTGCTGCCGCTTATCTTCCTCGCCTCATCTATTATGAGGTAAAGGGGTTTCCTGGAATATCCGGAACCCATCATCCTGGAGTAGATCTTCCTGAGCAATACCTCCATGTAGACCGATTGCGCCTCCTCCGTGTGCAGAGTGGAGAGGAGGAAGATGCTGTTCCTCTTCATCACTTTTTCAATCTCTATGTTCTTCAGAACGGCGTTCGTATTGAGCAGCGAGAGCCTTTCGAAGAGGGTGCCCAGTATCCTCAGTTCGCTTCCGCCTGATCTTTTCTCGAATACTCTTATTGTGTAGAGGACGTCCTTGAGTGTGGGAGTCCTGTTCCTGGCCTTCATTATCCAGTAGGAATAGCCTATGCACTTCTTGAGCAGGGCCGACTGGACATGGCCGAGCTTGAGCCTCCGAGCTAGGACGGTCATCAGCTCGCTTATCCTCTCCGCTTCGCTTGCACCGTCCAGGTCAAAGATGTTTATTCCGTAGCGAGAGGAGTCGTAGACGTCCGCATTGATCGAGTCCGCTATCCCAAGGTAATCGCCATTCGGGTCCAAGGCTATTATGCTCGAGCCTGAGTTGCAGAGCTCCTTTATCAGAAGCCTGCAGGCGTTGGATTTACCTCCTCCGCTTTCACCTGTAATGACAATGTGGGGATTCATCCTCACCCCTAGTTTGAATGCCCTTGCGAACATCGGTCTGTGCCACTTCCAAGAAATAAAATTGCCAAAGTAAAATTTCTTCAGTTCGAGTTTTCTAATAATCCTAGCGCTAACGCTATTCTTTTTTAATATCATGCAAACGCCTCTTGTTTTTAAGCCCTGAAAGAAGGACTGAAGGGATTGAATTTTTGCTCAGTGAGTTTTTTCACTGAGGGAAAAAGAGGTTCAGGCAGTTCATCACATTTGAACCATTCCCAGCCTTCGCACTTTTCTGGCTCCGTTATTTTTGGTTCGCCGGATTTGTAGCTACAGACGAAGTGCAGTGTTATGTAATGCCTTTTGTCTTCCCTGAAGATATCGTTCGTCATTGCGGCGAATCTCGGCAAGCTTACTTTAACACTTGTTTCCTCAAAGGCCTCCCTTGCTGCTGCATCTTCAGGCTCCTCGTACAATTCCAGATGGCCTCCAGGAAATGCCCATGTGCCGGCTCCGCGGACTCCCTTCCTTTTTCCCAGGAGTACTCTGCTGCCCTTGATTATTATGCAGGACACTCCTACTCCAGGTCTCTCCATTCTATCCCTCATTGGCTAGCTTCCTCACGAGCTTGAGCTCGTCTGGGAAGTTTTCCGGCGTCTCGAGTATCATGGGCTTGTCTTTGATTGTACGGTAGCTGAGGAACTTCCTGAAGCCCTCCCTGCCCATGAAGCCCTTGCCTATATTCTCATGGCGGTCGAGGTGCGAGCCCAGACCGAACTTCGCGTCGTTGAGGTGGATCAGCTGGATCTTCTCGAGCCCCAGCTCCCTGTCTATCTGGTCGATGGTCTCGGCCTTGGTTATGTCGTAGCCCGCCGCGAAGGTGTGGCAGGTGTCCAGGCAGAAGCCCACCTTTCCCGATACCCCGTCGTAGATCTCTGCCAGTTCATCGAGCTTTGATCCTACGCTGTTCGTCTGGCCGGCGGTGTTCTCCAGGAGGAGCCTCACCTTTGAGAGGCCTTCGGCCTGGTTGATCGCGTTTATCACATTCTTTATTCCCTCGTCCCTTCCCTTCCCGAGATGGCTGCCGAGGTGCGTGACAAGGTATGGTACGCCAAGCTCGGCGCAGAGCGCGATGGTCTTGTCTAGGGAACCTACGGACTTCCTGTAGGTCTCCACCTTGGTTGAAGCGAGGTTTGGAAGATAGGGCATATGCGCCGCCACTGGAGCAACGTCGAAAGTCTTTGACTTCTGGATGAATTTCTTCACCTGCTCCGCAGGAATCGCCTTTATCTCCCATCCCCTGGGATTGCTGACGAATATCTGCATCGTGTTGCATGTCATCTCCGCCGCGCGGTCGAATGCGAGATCGATGCTCTGAGCCACTGAAACGTGATAGCCTATTCGCAACATATTATCCAACCGTTAAAGCCTTTCATATGCTTTCCTTACAGTCTCAAACTCTCCATCCTTTAATGCTTCGCTCCTGATGAACGCCTTGCTTGTGAGCACGAAATCGAGCGCTTCCTTCCTCTCCTGGTTGCCCACTGAAGTTAGATACAGTATTTCGGAAGGGTCTTTTATTTTCATGTTGCTTCCAGCGTCGGTGAACCAGGCAGCGAAGACCTTCGCCTGTTTAACTGTCATCGATATCTGCGAGACGACTAGCAAGAACTTTTTTACTTCTTCGAGCCTTGCCACGACTTCCGGATTTGATTCCCTTCCTTCCTCCACCGCGTTCACCAGGTTCTCGTAGCGGTATCTCAGGTTGCTCTCATCTTCCAGGAGCCTGTCCAGTATGAAGAGGTGCTTCTCAGCCTCACTTGTGAGCTCCGAGGACGTAACAAGATTGCCTTCTACCTTTACCCTGCCGGCCTTTATCTCGTCTTCCAGGAGATCCAAAGCCTCCGACATCAGCTCCGCCTCTATCCTGGAAACCAGGTCTTCACATACCATCCATGCGGGACTCTCTTCCATGCGCGCGACCAAAGATAAAATATATATGTAAATTGTATTAAATAGTATGTAATAGGCATCGCATGGATTACGAGAAGATAGCCATAGAGACTGCAGAAGATGTTTATGAGCCTTCGGAGGACTCCGAACTCGCGTCTGAGATGATCTCAGACTACCTTTCGGAAATTGAAGAGAACAAGGATAAACTTAATGTGCTCGACCTGGGCACTGCGACAGGAATACTTGGCATCTTTGCTGCGGCCAACATGAAGGCAGGAAAGGTGACCTTTGCCGATATAAACCCGAAGGCGGTGAAGCTCGCTGAAATCAACGCCAGAGGAAACAGGGGGTCGGAAGACGTTGAACTCTCATTTGTTGAGACAGACCTTTTTTCAAAGATACACAGTGATAAATATGACCTGATGATATTCAATGCGCCATACCTCAGATCCGAGGAAAATAGAAAAATGGACGACAGGAGATGGTCTGGAGGAAAGGAGGGCGTTGAATTGAGCATCAGGTTCCTTGAGAGTTCGGTCTTACATCTAAAGAAAGACGGACGAATTATACTTGTCTTGAGTTCCCTTAGTAATATAGAATTGCTAAAGGAGAATATGGACAGGCTAGGTTTGAAAACGTTCAAGGAGTTGAAAAAACATTATTTTTTTGAAGATATACTGGTTTGGCTGTTAGGGTTGTGAGAGAATAAGGAACGGTCAGTCGCGTTTTGTTGGGCCGAGAAGTTCAGCCTTCATTGCAGCTTTCATGTCTTTTTTCCTAATGTACATTCTACCGTCAGCACGTTGTAATATTACCGCAGCAAGCTCTTTGGATGGCATTGCAGCAAGTGCCTCAGGTAGCATGTTGACATCGTTAGTGAATTCGGAGGCGCTTACCCAACCTGCAGCAAAACTTATCTGTGGATCTGCTGCTTTAACATTTTCATCAAGTCTTCTCACAAATCGGCTGGCGCTTTTAGCACCGTTTAAGAATACAATAAACTCATCACCGCGGTCGCCGCATCTAAAGCCTCTGTCGGAACTTCTCATAGTTGCTTTTATGGCGTCTGCCATTCTTACTATAACTAAGTCTCCTTGATCATGTCCTTTTGAATCGTTTACCTCTTTTAGGCCGTTTACGTCTAACATAGCAAGACTGAACATAGACACAGGTTTCGGTTTGTCTTCCAAGAGGAGTGAATCAGATTCTCTCTTTGGTATAAAGATCGTTTTGTCTTCCTGTGGACGTGGATCATGCCCACTTTGGAAAGATGAGACTATTTCGTCAATCATGTGATCATAGGCATCCCTGTTCCAAAGGCCGGTCAGCTTATCTTTGAATGCGTGTTGTGCTCTATCTCTTAGCTGACGGTTTTCAATTGCTAGTTGTCCGTTTCTTATTAAAGCAATGAATAATGCTGCTCGTAGCAGAGTATTTTCATCCTGAATTGAAGCTAAAGCAGTTAGAGGAAAGGTCTGTCCCAGAGTTGATTTTTGCATTCTCATTTGAAGGTTACCTCATTGCTGGTCTTGGAAGGCCATATACTATGGGTAATATATTTTGTTTTTTGATATATAAAACTATCTATTGCTCTTTTGACGTAAAACGTAATGGATAGGAAAGGGTGAGCCGAGGCGGCCGGAGAATCCGCCTCGATTGTGGAGCTCTGGAAGAGTCTTATGCCGTCCTTGTTGATGTAGACTCTGGTTTCATACTCCTTTTCTATCCTGAAACCTTCCCAGTACTCCCTGCTGATCCGCATCAGCTCCTTGAGCTCTTTCTGCAGATTCCAACAATTTCTTCTCCGCTTTTCACACTCACCTTTGCCTTTTCCTTTCCCATCCATTCTTGCACCCCACTAGAGACCTTCTGCCCCTTGCCATCTTGTATAGCGTTTGGCTACGCTTTCTGTGTTTTCTTTATCTGAGTAAAAGTATTTATACTTTACTATATGATTAGATACTAAAGTAGAAAGCATTATATATTTGTATATCCAATAAGTTGCTGTCAAGCGTGGCTTGGCGCACCCAGAACTAGAGGGGCAGCACAGCTGCCCCTTTATAATTAATTTATCTTTCACATGCGAGTGTGGCAGAATAGTAAATGTGTCCGTTCTACGAATGGATAACTTCCGAAAGGAAGTTTTACGGGTGCAAGTCCCGTCATCCACGCCCCATCGGGGCTTCCCGATGTCATCCGCGCCAGCCGATTTGTTTTAGTAAACCAGCAACATGATTGCCATGTTAAAATATTTAAATCTGACCCAGAATCGAAGGTTACCCTGAGAATTAAAAAAGCGCAAAGCCGCAGTCTTCCAATTTGGATAGGAATACCGAATTACTACCGGGACAATGTGGGTTCAAATCCCACCTGCGGCGCGCACATTGCCATAAACATAGCAATGCACTATCATATAACAGGAAAAATATAAAAATCTTGACTATTTTCCTTATTTGATATTCCTTCCGAGCTTCTTGTGGGCCTTTCCGAGTTCCCTTGAAGCCTGTGCCCCCAACAGATTCAGCTCTCCCGCAAGGACCGCTGCGGAGATTATCTCTGCGAGCTTTAGAGAATTTGAGCCTGGAGGATTCCCGCCGCCTGCAACTCCCATTATAGAAAGCGCCTCCTTCTGGGTCGGAAGGGATGAGCCTCCGCCGATCGTGCCTATTTCGAGCGAGGGCATTGTTACGGAGATGTAAAGATCCTTTCCGCGCACCTCCGTCCATGTGTAGCAGCTGCTGCTTTCCGCGACCTGGGCTATGTCCTGTCCGGTGGCCGCGAATATGGCAGCAACCATGTTTGCCGCATGGCCGTTGTACTTGCTGCTGCCTGCACGCGCGCTTCCAAGGAGGTTCTTCTTGAGATTTAGATTATGCATTTTTTCTGCAGATGCCCTAAGTACGTTTTCAAGGACTTCTGATTTTATTATGCAGTCCGCAATCACCGTCTTGCCCCTGCCAAGCAGGCTATTTACTGCCGATTCCTTTTTGTCTGAGCACATGTTGCCGCTGACTGAGACCATCCTTGCTCCCTTGAAGTTCTCCTCGATGTACTCACATGCAGCCTCGCTCGCTATGGTAACCATGTTCATCCCCATGGCGTCGCCGGTGTGGAAGCCGAGCCTGAGCCAGACGTTGTTTCCCAGAACGAAAGGCATTATCTCCTTAAGCTTGCCGTGCGAGGTTGTACCTTCCGCTGCGGCAGTTATCCCCTTCTGGTTCTTTTCCAGCCATTCCAGAAAGCTTGCAACATCGTTTATTGAATCGAACTCGAATACCGGAGCCCTAGTCATCATGTCCTTGAGGACCTTGGAATTTGCTCCGCCGCTCAGCGTGACCGCCTTCATTCCCCTGTTCACGCTGGCTATCAGGGCGCCCTCGGTTGTCGCCATCGGCACGTAGAACTCGCCTTTGGCATTGGTGCCGTTCACCTTCAACGGACCTGCTATCCCAAGGGGCATCTGCGTGAAGCCTATGACGTTCTCGGCGTTCCTGTTGGATATCTGATCGTAGTCGAGTGAAGAGGAACCTATCGCATCAAGGTTTGTTTTTGAGATGGATTCTATCGCTTGTCTTCTGGTCTCCGCGGCTTTTCTTGGCTCCAGATGCTTTTCGAGTTGGTGCAGAGGTATTTCTCCATTCGCAGCTTTTTTAGCCGTGTCTTCTACTGCGTCATCCTTGTTTTTCTTCGGCATCGAATCTATAACCAATATTATATAGCAATATATAGATTTTGCTGATAGGGGGTGCTTTGCCCATAAATTCTGAGGAATGAGTGCCAAAATAGATGGCGAAGTCTAATAAAACTTGGCTCCCAGAATTAAAACAGGATTTTATGATTAAACTGGTTTTCTTTGATTGGAACGGAACACTTCTGAGCGATGCCACCGCAGGCCTTGAAGCAACAAATAATTTGCTTTGTCAATTTAATATTAAACCCATTGCAATTAAAACATATCGAGATCTCTTTGAAATGCCCGTGACCAAGTTTTATTCCGAGGTTGGAATCGATGAAAAACTGTTTTTTGAAAACCACTCAAAAATTCAAGACAGATACCATAGTTTCTATGAAAAACGTGCTGAACACTGCAGGGCGCGTGCAGGAACAGATGTTTTGTTGAAATGGCTTCATTCGGAAGGAATCAGGTCCGTTATTTTGAGCAACCATACGGTTGAAGGCATTGAAAAGCACTTGAAGCGCTTAAAATTGGAAAAATATATTGACGTCGTTCTGGCGCATGATAATATCATGTCCACTGGTACGAAGAATAAGGCAAAATATGCGGAGGAGTATGTAAGAGAAAAGGGTTTCAGCCCGAAACAGATACTTGTTGTGGGTGATGCTCCAGAAGAAGCAAAAATTGCGAGACAACTTAATGCAAAATCAGTATTGGTCTCTGGCGGTTGGTATTCCGAAAGGAGATTGAAGGAAGCAAAACCGGATTACATTATTGGAAGACTAGACAAGCTAATTGGAATAATAAAGGAGATACAGGGAAAACCAGACGCTCCTTGAAACGCTAGAAAAGGGCTTTTGGGAGTAAACGACAAACGCAGAAGGCGATAAATAAGATTATAAACTTAGCAGGCGAAACTCTTCTGACCAAGTGTGCTTGATATGGCAGGAATTACGGTTAGGATAGCCGGAGCAAACGGAGACGGCGTCGAGTCCAGCGGAGCCCTTCTTATGAAGGTTGCCGCGAAGAACGGGATGCAGGCCTTCGGATATAGAGGCTACCAGTCAATAATACGCGGAGGGCACGTCTGGTTCCAAGTGAGGGTGGGGGATTGCGATGAAAAGCTGCAGAGCTACGGCCATACGATAGACATACTGGTGGCACTCAACCAGGATGCGATACTGAACCAGGCCAGTCACCTGAGCGATGGCGCCTCTGTTATATACGACCCTACCAAGGTAAAGGTGGATACTCTTGACGCTACTAAATGCAAGCTCGTTCCAGTGCCAATGCTCGACATAGCATTGCAGGTGAGCGGAGATCCGATAATGAGGAATACGGTTGCCATGGGCACCGTGCTGAAGCTTCTCGGCATCGAGATGGCTGTTTTCGAGGACATCATAAAGGGAATGTTCTCAAGGAAGGGAGAGAAGATAGTAAACAGCAATGTCCAGGCCGCATCGAAGGGATACGGCCTTGAAGGATTACAATCAATACACAGCATAAAGAAGGACGGGAAGTCTAGGTTCGTGCTTGACGGCAGCACCTCACTCTCCATAGGCGCTTACGCAAGTGGATGCAACTTCTACGCCGCATATCCCATGACGCCGGCGAGCGGCATATTGCATTGGTATGCGGCCCATGCGGACAAGGGAATCTTCTTCAAGCAAACAGAGGACGAGATCGCTGCAATTAACATGGCTGTAGGCGCGTCCAACGCAGGGGTCAGAGCAATGTGCGGGACCAGCGGTGGCGGATTCTCGCTAATGGTCGAGGGGCTGGGGCTTGCGGGAATGCTTGAGACACCGATTGTGGTGGTGGATTCGCAGCGAACCGGACCTAGCACAGGGCTTCCGACGAAGACAGAGCAGGGAGACCTTCTTTTTGTGATGCACGCCTCGCAGGGCGAATTCCCGAGGATAGTCGTCGCTCCGAGAAGCGTGGAAGAGGCATTTTACATTACAAGTGAGGCTTTCAACCTTGCGGAAAGATACCAGTGCCCGGTCATAATACTCATGGATTTGTACATATCGGAACACGTCGAGACCATTGACGGATTTGATATTGATTCGATAAAGATCGACAGGGGAAAGGTGGACAAGAGCAATCCAGTGCCGACAGGAAGATACAAGAGATACCTTTATACCGAGGACGGAATTTCACCGAGGGCTTATCCCGGAACGCCGGGGACGGAATTTGTCGCACCAAGCGACGAGCATGATGAATACGGAGACCTGACAAGCGATGCACTATCGGGAATTGACAAGTACGTTGAAGTGAGAAGGAAGATGATGAAGAAGAGGATGACCAAGATAGAGACGATGCTGAAGAATGAGAGCATCTTTGCCCCGGGAATCTACAATGAGGGTGCGGATTACTTCTTCGTGACATTTGGCTCATCGACAGGGCCGGCGATGGAAGCAACAGCGCTTCTCAAAGACAAAGGCTACAATGTCGGCGTCATTTCATTCAGCTATCTCATGCCGCTCGACAAGGAGAAGACGAAGGAGATTCTCAAGGGAAGGAAGCTGATAGACCTTGAAGTCAACTACACCGCGCAGCTTGCGCAGGTCATAATGATGAATACCGGAATTGAGATAGAAAAAAGGATCCTGGAATACGATGGAGAGGCGATAACAGGACAAGGAGTCGCAGACAAAGCGGTTTCGGTTATACAGAGTTTTAAGTGATATTATGGTAATAGAAGCAACGGCAAAACAAGTTTACGCGTCTGGAGTGAAGCCGATATGGTGCCCGGGATGCGGCGATTTCGGCGTATTTGCAGCGATAACCAAGGCTTTGACGGATCTCAAGGTTGACAAGAGCAACGCGATGATAGTTTCAGGAATTGGATGTAGTTCAGCAATGCCGCAAACCTTCAGCGCCTATGGAATGCACAGCCTTCACGGAAGGCTTTTGCCGAATGCAAGCGGCGCGAGACTTGCAAACCATGACCTTACGGTAATTGGTGCAGGAGGTGATGGAGACGGCTACGGAATTGGAGTGGGCCACTTGATACACACTGCCAGAAGAAACATAAACATGACTTACATAGTAATGAATAACGAGACCTACGGTCTCACAACAGGGCAAACTTCGCCTACGGCTGCGATGGGACGCAAAAGCAAGTCGACTCCTTTCGGATCTATAGAAATGCCGGTCAATCCTCTCGCCCTGGCCATAAGCTCCGGAGCAACATACGTTGCAAGGGGCTTTTCCGGCGACGTTGCCCATCTCACTGAAATGATAAAAGGCGCGATCCAGCACAAGGGATTCTCATTGGTTGACGTTTTCAGCCCTTGCGTTACATTCAACCATGACAACACCTACGAGTGGTTCCGGCCTAGGATATACAAGCTTGAGGCTGCTAACCATGATCCTTCAAACCTAGTTCTGGCCTTCGGAAAGGCGGTGGAGGACTCGCAGACGAACTGGGAGAAGATACCGATAGGGGTATTCTACAAAGTGGATAAACCGACCTACGAGGAGCTCGACATCACACTGAAGAACGGCCCTCTGATAAAACAGCCGCTTCCTACCAAGGAACAGGTCCTCAAGGCGCTCGAGGAGAACAGATAATCATTTTGATGGCCTTAAGTTTAGATTGGCATTTACGTCAATATCGCTTGCTTACGTCTTGAGTCCTCCGAGTCTCTTGCCAAGTTCATCAAAGATTAGTTGTTTTTTCTCCGGACTTAGATGAAATACGGTTTTTAAGATGGCTTCATTTGTAATTGTGAATATATAATTTAATTTTATTATGCTATCCTGGGCAGCTCCCTCCTTTGCAGAGATGTGTATCCCTTTCATCTGCATGTTTGTCGTTATTCCGGCTATAATTATGTTGCCTAACTCCTCGAATAGCACTAATGCGGGTCTCACCTTAGATCCTTCATCATCAACGAAGTGCATTCTTGCTATTATTACATCCCCGGCTTTAGGCATTTTCCCACGCAGTGTAGTCTCCTTCGCCCCACAGCTCTTTCATTTTAGTCTTTTGTGCCTCCTGGACAAATTTATCGAATTCTTTTGTCTCCTCGGCATTTTTTATAAGGTTAAGGATTACCTCGTTGTAAGTTTCTCTGGGATACTTTTTAATATGCTTTAGTGCCTTGACCACGGATTTATTCAGTTGTATTGTAGTTATAGCTGCGTCTTTCATATATGTCGCCTATAGTTAGTATATAATACACTATAGGTATATAAGATTATGCCAATGTCCATCACACTTGAGCAGGAATGAGCTCGGTGCGATTCGGACAAGTCAAATAGATATGCTCCGCCTTGCTGCACGATAGGTGTGGCGTGCCGTAGCTGTCGTAACGTTCTAAATTGAATTATTTTGTAAGCGTATCCAAAGATTTTCTAATGTTGGATACGTCATCCAACTTTGTATTTTCTATAATAAGTTTAACTTCTGCGAGAAAGTCTGTGGCAGTATTCAACATCTCTGCGGCAGAATCCTCAAGTGTCTCTGCCTCTTCTTTCTCCGAGATGAAGTATTGTTTCTTTACTCTTTCTCTTTTTGCACGTACTGAAATTGAGTAAAGGTCTTCCCGTTTGAGAAGAACCTTAAGAAGGAGGATAGATCCGGAATGGTTTTCACATTTGATTCCTAAGCTAAACAGAAGCGATGTGATCGAGTTGTATATTCCGTAATATGAGAGCCCTATGGAATTTTCATAGAGTTTCTCCTTCATAAGAAGTCTTGAGGCTATGATGCATTTTTCGGCCTTTTTGAGATATGCGGAACTTACCTCTTCTGAAGGCTCTACAATCCGCAGTTTTTTATCCGTTTTAAGTTTAACCAAGAATTCTCGTGTTTTCATAGAATTCCTCCACACCCCTAAGGATTATGTGTTTTTTCATTATTTCTTTGCCTAAATCGGAAGATAAATCTAATTTGCCCCTCTTTGCATGTATCCGAGAATCGATTTCTTCTATCTTCTTCAGCTCTTCTGGACTCGTTTCAAGATAGAGATCTATGTCGCTGTTCTTTTCTGCACTAAAGTCGGCATAACTTCCAAAAAGCACTATGACATTGGAATTTGTCTTTTTCAACAAATTAGATATTACAGTGCCTACCTTCGGATAGTTTGCGAGGAATTTGAGGAGTTTGTAGTGTTCTGCCAGGTATATGTAGATCTTTGCGTTCATCGTTTTCCTTATGAAGAATACCTTGTTTTTGCCTTCCAACTGGTAATCCAGCACATTCGCATCACGCAGTTTTTTCATTGTTCTTGAGAGCGTGGCTATCGGCACTTTAATCTTTCTGGAAAGATTGCGCAGGTGGTCGTCACCATGCAAGAGCGCCAGTATCGCCTCCATTTCTATATTGTTCCTAAAATGATACATATGTTTCATAATTAGAGCATTAGATATAAATAACTTTCGTGCAAATCTACTAAATGTGGTGTGCCGTAGCCCCTCTTCTGTTTTAGATGGCATTCGACTAAGCGGCAGATTATTGCCTTGCATGCACATCGTGTGCGCATCGACGCGTTTCATCCGCACCGGCAGCTCGTAGTGTCATCGCCTGGCGCCGCAGCGGTTCGTTTCTGTTCCGAATCAGGCCTTAGGCCAAGCACACTTAGCATGGAGAGAGCTTCCTCAGTCATGTTGACCGTGAGCCATCCGCACACCACAGAGTATTTAAAGGGTTTTCTAGTTATATAATACTTGCGGATTGAATGTTCCTGGCTGCCATAACCACCATAGATCTGGTACAGTACGCAGTAGTGGCACTGGTGATACTTGCAGCCATCTACATAGTGCTCAAGATAGGGAAGAACATCCTGAAATGGGTTCTCGGGATTGTGATAAACAGCATACTCGGATTCATAGCGATCTTCCTTCTGGATTATATCTTCCATCTCGGCCTGCCGTTCAATCTTCCGGTGGTAATAGCAACGGCTCTCTTCGGACTTCCCGCGGTCGGTACCCTGACAATACTCAAGCTCATGGGAATGCTGGTACTTGTGGGATAATCCGGTCACTTGGCTAGGTCTATGTCGGCCTTCTTTACGGTCTTCCTCTTTGCGTGCGCCGAGAACCTGACGGCTTTCTTTGCCACAGAATAAGCGTATTTGTTCACCGCCTCGGCCAGCTCCTCTGCCGCGTCGTCGCCTATCCTCTCGGCGCCGGCCTCCTTGAGTATCCTCTTGGCTGCTACCCTGGTAATTGACATGATAAGCATACAAATAATAAAATTAAAAGCCTTATCTTTGCTTATGGTTCATGGGATGGGTCGGTTGCATGGAGATTAGAAGCCTCGATTTTCCTGATTTCGAAGGCCTTTTCAGCCTGGTTTCAGGGGTCTATGAGGACTCGCCGCTTGCCATGTGGTTCATCAGCAAACCAGAGAGGGAGTCCTTTAGGGCCATATTCGGCCACAAGATAGCGGGTATCGTGGAGAAGAATGTTGTGGACCTTGTGGCTGTTGAGGAGGGCAGGATAATAGGGGAGTGCGAGATAGTAAGAAGGAACGGCGAGATAGGGATCCTAGGAATCATAATCTCCAAGGATCATCGGAGGAGGGGGATAGGCGGTATCCTTTTCTCGGAAGCGAGCAAGAAGGCAGAGGACATCAGGATATACAAGATAAGGGCAGAGGTAGCAGAAAGCAATGGAGGGGCTATGATCTTTTTATCAAAGAAAGGCTTTTCGATGAACGGAACAATGCCGAGGGAGACGCCACAGGGAATAAGGAACATCACCCTTCTGAGGAAGGAGATCTAGCTTTAGACTGCCCCCCTGGTAGAGAGGACAGTGCCATTTACCTGGGAAAGCAGCACCTCTACGGTCTGGTTGGAATTCGGAGCTGTGTAGTCCACAAGCCAGACTCCGTGGTAGGATTCACCTGAGAAGGTTGTTGAGTTGTAATAGGTTGCGGTCACAACTACGTTATTGAATCCGTACCTGCTTATGAAGTTGTTTACCACTGAGACATTCTTTAGGTAGGATTCGGTTATGGCCATTGGATACGCGCCTATTATGTAGCCTTTTCCAGGGGTTATGCCATGCACCGTGCAGTTGCTTGTGTAGATGTTATCCACGGTCGAGACGAACCCGTATTTCGGGTAATCAAAGGAATAAATAAGGTAGGTGGGGCACGGCGAAGTCGCGTTTGTCACTATGGAGGCTAGTATGTGCCAGCTTCCGGGAAATTGGGATGGAGTGACATTGGTTATGTTTATTACCGCGCTTGGATTCGAGTTCTGGAGGTCATGAAGTACAAGCGAGGTTGCCTGCGCTTCTGTTACCTGCTGCCCGAACGAGACATGGCTGATTGCGAAATAGCCTGCAAATATTATAATGACTATTATGACCGCCGCAATTATCGCTTTTGATAGTAAGTCCATGTTATTTATTAAGGAGGTAGAATTTAAAGCCTTAACCCTCTTCTAAGTTGGCGAAGGGGAATCTCATTTTCAACCGGCACAACCACCACTCTGGCAGCAATTAGGTTTTCTCTGCCTTTGATACCCACAGAACGGAGCTTGCCTTCATAGACTGTCAGGACCTTTGACTCTATGCGCCCAAATTTTACTTGGCGGGCTCAGATTCCAATTGAAGGCAGACTAGTCAATTCACGCTTGAATGCAGGATTTACACGAAATTCGTATTGTATTTCTTTCAGATTGGCCTCTCTGTAGACTTCTCGCACTGATGTGACTATATCTTTAAGTTTTACAGAGGTACCTGTAATTTCTGCTTCGAGAACAAGAATTGGCAACTTTTGCGCCTGCGTGGCTCTTAGCATGGTTTCTGCAACCATATCACAAAAGTGATCTGTTTGTTTTCATATATATGCATTTTGACAGCCTTTTTAGGAGTAGGAATATCAATCAGACAACCGTGCTGTTCACGAGTATCCCTGGAGTGGCTATCGACTGGTTTGCCAAGTAGAAGTCGCCCACTGCTATGAATTGGCCCAGATTGCCTTGGTTGCCGGCCACCTGCGAGACTATCCTGATGCTCGCGTTCTGGCAGAAAAGAGGGCCGAGGTTTATGCTGGCATTGGCGAACGTTCCGAGAGGATAGCTGCCCTGGCCGTTTGTGGTGTTGTAGTAGGAGACTATGAATGGCCTGCCATTGAGGAGTATCTCGAGGTACAGCCTGCTGGACTGGGGAGAGGTTATCTTGAAGTTGAGGAAGGGCTCGGTGACGTGGAAACTGGCTGAGGTCAGGTTCCCTGGAGTGTAGGTGGAATTCTGGCGGAAGGTTGTGGCGAAGAATTCCCAGTTGTAGTTGGACCATGGCGTACTGTAGTAATCGTTGTTCTCGTTTGCCACGTTTATGTCTGTTGGCGACAAACCGAATCCCAATCCGGAAGCGCTCCAGCCGGAATAGCTTCCTGATCCGAAATTGCCGTTGTTGATCTGCACCGTGCCTGTTCCCGCCTGGCAGTATGCGTTGGAGTACGCTATGTTGCCTCCTGCGGTCTGGCTGTTTATGCTGCCTTCGCTCGGTGTGCTGGACGCGGCGCTGACGCCGCTGGTGCTCTTCGGCGAGGTACCCGAGTTTGCGGCCGAGAGGGTTGGATTGACTCCTGTGGTTATGGAGGCTGTGCCGCTGGTTCCGGAAGTTGAGCCGAGCAGGCCCACAGTGTTGCAGTTGACCTGGACTATTGAAGGTATAGGGCCGTTGCTTCCCAGCGATGCTATCTTGTAGATTATGAAAGAGGAGAGCAGGTAGAGGATGACCATTATCACGCCTCCCACCAGCATTCCCATGCCCCATCCCTGGGTACTTCCCTTGAGGTTTCCCGCTGAAGGGAGTATGTGCGCAACTGCGTAGAGTATTGCGCCAAGTACGAAGAGGAAGATGGCCAGTATGCCTATGACGGAGCTTATGGTGCTGAGGAGCCCGCAGATGGATGATTGAATGGTGTTTCCTGTCGAGCTTGTGCTCTGCGCCGAAACCAGAGACATCGAAGAAAGTGAGATCCCCATCCCCATTATCAGTAGGTACAATAGAAGTCTTCTCGCTTGAACGGTTCTGCTTCTATCCATAAAAATCACTTGGTATATTTTGTTTATCTCTAGCCAGAGATATATATACTTTCGCTTCGTCGGTTTTGGGCTAGGCTTTTTAGCTTTTATTTACCACTATTAGAAAGCCATTCTTGTTGTGGTATGATGAAAAAATCAGTTGAAGTTGGAGAAGTTACGCTCGGCCTTATCCAGATGAGAGTCGGTCCGGACATAAAAAGGAACCTGGACAGTGGTTTGAGGTTGGTAAGAGAGGCTGCTAAGAGAGGCGCCCAGATAATCTGCCTTCCCGAACTCTTCAGTTCTGAGTACTTCTGCCAGGACGACAACCCTGACAATTTCAAGATTGCCGAGACCATACCTGGAGAAACAACAAACGCCCTTTCCAAGGTCGCAGAGGAGAGTAATGTCGTCATAGTCGCCGGAATCTTCGAGAAGAAGGCCAGGGGGCTTTATTATAATTCTGCGGTGGTGATAGACGCCGACGGATCGCTGCTCGGAACCTATAGG
>CAZJZM010000011.1:0-17239 GCA_964550485.1 Microcaldota archaeon
AAAGTTTGTTTCAGAGCAAAGTGGTACTCTTTATAAGGAATTATTGGACAACGCCCTAATTTCATAGGTCTTTATATATGAAGAAAATCCATTATATCCTGTTATCATGGAGGTTGGACAAAAGTCTCAAGCATTAAAAATCAACGTAAACACCGAATTCGGAAAATTGAAGTTAGCAGTAGTGCATCAAGGCAGGAATCTAGTTGATTATCAAGATGCAATCAAAACGATTTTTAGGCTGAATCCTAGAGATGCGCAAAGAGCGGCTAAAGAAGAGGATCATCATCCAGAATCTGGCAAATGGAAGGCGTCTCGTGCCAGAATGCAGATATCTGGTCTAGTGGGCCTGCTTCAAGAAAGGGGAATTAAGCTTCTATTTTCAACAGACGTAGAAAACCAATTTTGCCAGTTCTTTACTAGGGACGTGGGTTTTGTAGTAGGAAATACTTTATATGTTGCTAAAAGAACTGATGAATACCGAAGAAGGGAAATTGAGGGATTGACTGACATACTTTCTTCTATCCAGAATGTAATGTATCTTAATTCGGGAAGGATAGAAGGCGGCAGTGTCTTGGTGAATAAAAAAACGGTTTATGTAGGTTTGGATGACCGAACCGACAGAAAAGGTTTCGATGCCTTCAAAAAACTCGCTGAAAGAGAAGAAAATGGCGGATTCTCGGTGGTTCCAATTTCTCTACAACCTGGGGTTTTGCATCTGGACTGCCGATTCAATATAATAGGAGAATGCTTGGCTGTAGCTTACCCTCCTCATATAGAAACACGGTCTTTAAAAGCACTGGAATCCCGATTCGAGATCATTCCATTGACAAGAGAAGAAAACGACAGGCTGGCTGCAAATTTTCTGGTTCTGGATAGAAATATCATAATATCCGAAGTGGGGAATGGGAGACTAAACAACATATTTCGAGTAAGAGACTTTGAGGTGCTTGAACTGCCTTACGACGAGCCAATTAAGATTTGGGGCTCCTTAAGGTGTTCAGTGCTACCTCTATATAGAAGTGAATAACATGCTCAAGGCGCAAAATCTACTAGTAAGATATCCAAACTTGGAAGTGTTATACAGAAAGCATACTGATTCACTCTCTCTTTCCGAGCTAAAAGCTATTAGACGACTAGCAGCATCCATAGAGGCCATATTAATCAAACCAGACGACGACCTTCTGCCAACATCAGCATCTGAGATATTCAGGCACTTCGCCTCTGGAAACGCACTGATTGTCAGAAACAGAGAGAATAACGAAGTTGTAGGATTTACTGGCTACGTACATAGGCTGACCAAAGAACATGTAAACGAATATGGTCTTGCCGAAGAAACCTTTGGCATGTGTGAGCTTTATTGCATTGCCATTGACCGATCATACCAAAAAGGGAAAATAGGAACATTGATCGCATACAAATTAGCTGCCACTGCTCTGGAAAAAGGCAAAAATGACCTCATGTCTTTCATAACATATCAGGAAGCTGTAGTTAGGCTTTCCAGAGCCGCAGTAGGTATGTTAAAGGAAGACGGAATTGAAATTAAAATCAGAGCATTTGCAGGCGAAGAACTGCCGATGCTATTCACCTTCCTTACATTCGCGAATCCTGATGCCAGAGACAGGGCTGGGAAATTGAGGTACACCGAAGACGACATCAGGAGGACTGAAGAGACCAATCCTAGGTTCAACGTTGACAAGGGCGTACTTACCGCAGTAAATGGATATTTGGCAGGAACCAGTTCAGCAAACTTCACTCTTGCAGGCGCCAACCTGATGTTCTTCTCACATCCAGAAGAAGCACAAAAGACAGATTATGAATTACGGCGCGTTTTTGGAAACTCTGCCACTTTGAAGGTGGCATTAAGAGAGACTGGTTACAGTATATAATTTCTCAATTCTGAATCTGGAAGTGCTTGCTCATTTCCTCAGTCCCCATCAGCCTGTAGTTGAGCCCGTATAGTATGTGCAGCTCCCTCCCGACTATCCTGATTATGCTCAGGTCGAAGGCGTTGAATACTGTCTGAAGATGGCCGAGCTGCTCGTTGAGGAGGTCGGTGGCCTCCTTCTCGCTCACCCCCACCGCAGTGCTCTCGATGTACATTGTGCTGTATGTCGGAAGCTCCCCTTCCGATATCCTGTCTATGCGGGTCTGGAGCACGTTTATCTTCCTCTGCATCTCCCTTATGGTCAGCGCATTCGGGTTTGAAGCACCCTCCTCCTTCGAAAGCTGGAACTCGAGATAGCCCCGCTGCCCTTCGAGATCCTCCCTGTACTTCTGGACGTCTTCGGCCGAAGAGATGAGGTTGAACTTGAATGGAAACGGAGTATTCATAACAATGCGCTCCCACTTGTCCGGCCCCTCATCCAAGCCCTGCCCCTCTTCGGGAGTCGCATTCTCAGCGGCAAAAACGTATTTGTAAATATTTCCGGTAAGGTAGCCGGTGGCGTAATACAGCCCGTTGACATACTTGAGTACGCAGTTCTGGCTCTTGGGCACCTTGTGTTCCTTCGAGAGTATCACCTCAACGTTCAGGCGTTTTGTTATGAGCGGGAAGATAAGGAAATCGGCGAAATTAAGGGTGAAGATGGCGAAAAGGACTATGCCTCCTAGTATGGCTACCGGAATTGCCAGTATCCCGTAATTATGCATTCCCGAAATTACCAAGGCCACCAGTGCCGCTGACGCGCCCACATACAATACGGTATCGATGTCCATCAGTTTTCACCCATGCTCTTCTGCATTATTCTCTCTGTTACCGTTTCCCTCGGTATCATATAATCCGGTTCGATGAAGGTAAGGATTTCGTTTCCACTTGCGACCGAAGCGTTGACTCCCAGAGTCGCACTTATGCCTCCTGCGAGTTCCTCTGCCTTCTGGTATGCTATGTTGGCAGCCTCCTCGTCGTTACCTCCAAGTGCGCTCACCATCGCGTAAAGGGCAAGGGCCTTTGACTGGGAGCTGCTCACGTTGTTGAGAAGGTCCCTCCACATGGTCACCCTCCCCCTCGCCCGCTCCATGTTGGCCAACTTCTCGTCTATTCCGAAGCTCTGCGCCTCCCTGTATTTCTCCTCGGCCTCGTTGAGCGTGTTTCTCAGCTTGGTTATGTACTCGTCCTTGTTCACGACATAGAGCTGGGCCGAGAGCTTCATGGGCACCTTGCTTAGGGCCAGTACCCTGCCGAATAGTTTTGCCAGATTGGTCTTCTCCTCCTTGGTCATCTCGGTTGCGGATTTGTAGATCGGTATCTTGATGAAGCAGCTGGCGTAGACGTTATCTCCCTTTTCCCTCCTGATTATTGCATTGCCTGAGGATGAGAAGGCAAAGGCCTCCGTAGAGCTGACTACAAGGTCCTTTCCCTTCTTCTTTACTATGGAATCAAAAAGGTAGAGGTAGTTCTTAGTGAGGAACGCGACCATCGCGACGCAGAGGGTCAGGAGCGCAAGCACGCCGTCGAGTATCTGGATGTGGATCACCGATGAACCCACCAGTATTATCAGCGCGACTCCTATCAGCGCGATGAAAAGCATAAGCTGGCTATTCGGCATCCTCTCACTTCTCTCCTTTAATATGTTAAAACATATATTGCTATACCCTGAGCTTTCCTGAAAGCTGGGCCATTCCCCCTATGAAATCCGCTATCTGGAGTATTATGGCATATGTCAGAGCCATGATCAGCGACGGGTAGAAAAGAACAGAGAGCCAGTAGCTGTCCATTCCCGCCTGTATGCTGTCAAGCGTCTGGACCAGCGGCGAGCTCGGCGTTTCAGCGTTGACCTCGGCGCCTGTGCCTCCGCCGAAGCGCTGAAGGTTGGCGGTATTGTAGCTCAGCTGCTGGAGAATGCTTGCGCTAGTGAAGTAGTAGGCGATTGAGAAGAGAAGCGGCATCACGAGATAGAAACCTATCGCCATCGCTATCATCATGCCTCCCAGTCCTCTTGTGGGTATAAGCGACCTCAGAACCACTCCCGGAATCAGGAAGACCGGTATTGCAAGATACATGAAGGTGACTATCATCCAGAACTCGGCGTAGAGGAGCGCAAGTACATCCTGCTGGAGGTCCACAAGCGCGAAGCCTGGGGCATAGAACAGTATCTGGATGGTATAGGCAAAGAGATTCTGAATCGCCGTGCACGTAATGGTCGTTGAGCAGATGCTCAATTTTATGCTTATGTAAAACGCATCAATGGCCAATATGTTGAGCAGGAGGGTCAGCTCCTTCTGTAGGCCGTTTATTGTCTGGCTTATGTAATTGAGGGCCGTGACGTATGGGTTGACAGGACCTGTGACAACCCCTGGAATCAGCCCGAACATTATTCCGGAAACTATGAGGAACATGCAGACTATCAGGGCGCTTGCCAGCGCCTCATAGTATTCGCCCACTCCGAAATTCCTTATCCTTTCATTCCTCAGCAGGGTTCCGATTCCGAATATTATGCTGGCTATCGAGAAGGAGACGAAGACCGCGAGAAGTGCGACAGGGAACCATTTTAACCAATAGTTCGTCAAGGCCACGTTTATCTGGCTGCAGTACCACGGCGCGCTCGCCTGGACCGTATTCCCATTGGCAAAATTGCTGCAGTCCGTCGGCTGGGCATTCGCAAGAGGTATGGTCAACACTAAAATTACGAACAGCGGCAATAAAATCCTTGAAATCCTACTCATCTAATCACTAGAGAACCCTGATCATCATGGAGAGCAGGTCCATCCTCTCTCCTATCGCTTGCGAGAAGTCAATTATGAATACATCAACTATGATAAGAGTTATTAAAGGTATGAAGGTCAGCCCAATCCAGATAAGCCCGAAATAGACGATTAACGATAAGGGGAGTATGCTGGCAAAGGAGCCGGTAAGATAGCCATCCAGTACCTTAAACACAGCAACTACTGGATTACTTCCAGTCCCCGTGCTTGTCAGCGCCAGCAAAGAGGTCGTCGCCGCGCTCGGATAGATGTTATCTATCCCGACGTTTATAAAACCGTAAGTAATGATGGTCAGCATGGGGTAAAGAAGCCCAATGCCTATGGCAAAGGCGATCATGGCGCCGCCGAACGTCCTGGTGACTCCAAATATTCTGGCTATCAATCCTAGGGACATCAGTATCGCAAACAGCAATGCTGACGAAGATAATATGATGAGCTGCAAATCGTTTGCCAGGACGAAGCCGTAGATCACGTCCACCCCCGTTCCCAGGTATTTGAAGGTAACAGACTGCGGGACGAGACTCAGTTCCGCTGACACCTGCACCCCCAAACCGGTCGTCGCAAGCAGACTGCTCGGCGCATTGCCTGAAATCGGCCAGGTCACATATATCTCAGTCTGCAGCGTGCCCATGAGAAGTAGCAAGACATACTGCTGGTAATCAAACCTTCCCGTGAAGTTATTGAAGGCATTCATGTCGCATGTGGAGAGAGAATAGATGTCGTATACGTTATTCGTGCACTCGTTGGGAACAATCTGCCAGGTACTGAAGTTGCTCACCGGCAGGGTATAAATGATGGAGAGTGCGTAGCCGAAGACTATGATCAAGAAAAGGGAGAGAATCGTATCGTATATCTTGACTCTCGTCCATGCGCGTATGTCGCTCCTTCCCACAAACTGGGAGATCGCGTAAATAAAAGCCAGTATCGCCAGGACCGCGAGCGCAGCTATTCCGGCGACCGCGAACCAGCCAGTGTATATCGAGGTGAGGCATGATCCTATATTTCCGGCAGGGCAGCTCGTCTGTCCGGCAAGCAGGAACGAGCGCAATAGCATGAAGTCGAACATCATATCAGCCTCTCGAGCAGCCTTCCGCTCTGGAGCGAAGGCGCACCGAGGAAGTCTCCCAGCGCCTCCAGGAGGTCAAACGAGATTATCAGGGCTATCCCGAAGCCTATGAACTCCAGCACAGCAAAAGCGAGGAAGCTCACGTAGCCGTCGGTGAGCTCTATGAAGAGCGTTGTCGGCGAAGGGAAAACGCTGCCTAGAGTTCCAAGGGCACCGAAAAAGCTATTCATCCATCCTGAGGAAGCTATGGCGTCAGGCGTCTGGCAATCGCCACCAAGGCTCTGGGAGCTGCACTGGACATTCGGCGCAGACGAGACCTGTTTTGCAGCGACAGCAAGGAGCGGATAGTAGAGTACCGGCAGAACTATGTAGAAGGCTATGAACAGCGCCAGAAGCGCTCCCCCGGCCGCCCTTGTCCATGGGAATGAGCGCAAGAGTATGCCCGCATAAAGGAAGATTGGGAAGAGGAAATAAATCAGGAAGAACATGAAAATCACAGTAATCCCGATGAACACCGTAAGGAAAAGAGGCATGAGCAGGAAGACAATTAGCTGGTAGTCTATGTTGGTTCCATATAAGGGCTTAAATATAACGCCAGGGCTGAAATCCGAAAAGATCGCCGGAGGCGTGAGCGCAATCGTAAAACTCTGCAGGAAGGTGTAAACCGGAAGATTGAGAAGGGTCTTGGCTATGTTCCCCACTGCCGGAGCCACCTGGCCCTTTATTGTATTATTGCAGATTCCTGAGTAAAGTTGCATAATGTTGCTCGGAGGCAGGTATGAGCTGCTCAATGAGGAAGCGCTTGCCATGCCAGCAAAGAATCCGGCGACATTGCCCACGCCCGCAAACCCCCCAGCAATGAGCACTATCAGGACTATATTGAAAATGCTCTCAAGGTACTCTGTCTTGGCGAACTCAACCATCTTTCTTATGCCGAAGCCGTAACCGACCCCGTAGACTATCGCAAGCACCGCCAGCACCATCACGACTATCAAAAGGGCCAGCGAGAGCACCCCTCCCCCGGTCAATCCGCCGCTGAAGACATTGCTCACTATCTGACCTCCAGTGCCTCCGGCAGTACTACTTGTAACGCTATCACTGTATAACTGGCCGCAATATTGCGCTGCAGTTGCATTTATTGCCGCAGAATTCCAGTCGCTTATCGATGTTAGGCCTGGTGTAGAAACGGATGGATTCGTCGGCGTGGTTGGGGCTCCTGGAATCCACTGGGCTACCGACACTCCCACTGAGAGAAGCAGGAAGATGACCAGATAAAAGAGGAAGGTTTTTTTCATCAGACCACTACAACAGCCGTCCGAGTCCCAGGAGGCTCGTGTCTCCTCCAACCAGCGTGGAGATACCCTTGACTGCCGAGAGCAGCATCAAAATGTTCAATACATACACCAGAACGCTGGACGTGAAAACCATTCCATAGAAATTGGAGATGTCCATCAGGGTCTTCAGGAGTGCGCTGGGATTGCATGCAAATCCTATGTTATATCCACCAACATTAATGGTCGGCTCCGGCACGAATGTCGCAAAAGCACCTATCGCGTCCTTGACCGCAAGAAGCAGGCCGAGCCCCGGAACTATATATGATCCTGCAATTAACGCCTCACCTTCGAAAACGCTGCTTCCCGGAGGCCAGCAGCCGTCATAGTTGAGAACGTAGGAAAGTTTCGGATAGACGTACATATTTAGCGTATTTGTGGCATATGTTATATTCGGATTGTTGTTGGAGTAGCATATTGAATACTGCGTCGACCCAGATTCAGTGTCTATAACCTGACCATTTTCATCTAACATGGTTGGATTTTGTATGCACTTGCACTGCTTCAATCCCGCACCACTGCATGGAGCCTTCCCCATCAACTGAAGTGAATTATACGTCAACTGCATCGAGTTCGCGCCAATCGCACTTATCGGGTTATTCGCATTTGTCAACGCGGCATATTCGAAGATGTTCAGCATCGGGTAGAGTAGCAGCCCAACGATAACCACCGCTATCATCAGCCCGCCGGCCTTCCTCGTAAACATGGAGGCCCGCAATATAAAGCCCGCCGCCAGGAAGTACGGCCATCCGAAGAGCATTATGATTATTATGATCATCTGGAGCAAACCCATGTAAACTGTCATCTGCGCCTCTGTCCCAACAAAAAGAGTTCCGCTCCTAATCTTTGAAAAGAACCAGAAGGGCATGTAGGAATAATTATACCTCTCTATGAAGGCAGCGGGATTGAGCGCGCAGGCCTGCGCCACCGACAAGCAAACGCTTTCGGTCGGAGTGATTTGCTGGATGGTGGTGAAATAGTTCTCAAGGACGTTGAGCGCATTCAGATTGTCTGCAGCCTGGCTGGTCACGTTAGCCATCAGGACATAGGTCGCCATGAGGCCGTAATTTATGTTGGTGGTTATGTCAGTGCCGCTCGTGCTACTTGAGGATATCTGACTGCATACGATGCTGGTAGGTCCTGCATTAGACGCTTTGGTTGAAGAATTTGTTAAATTCAATGCCGAAGAACCAAGCTGGCTTGAACTACAGATGTTGGTGACCGCGGTAGTAAGCTGGCTATCTCCCTGGTAGATCGCGCTTCCGAAAATGTCCAATACCATTATTATAATCACCAGGATCACTATGGTCCCAATGACCTGTGAAAATTCGGACAATGCCGCCTGCTTCAGCCTGTTGTTGTTGAGAAGCGTCGCCACGACGTAGTAAGCCAACGCTATCCCTATCCCTATGAAGACAGCTATGATGACCACCGGCAGCCAGCTGCCGAATATCTGGTTGGTGTTGGCACTGAGCGGATAGCTGCCGGGTTGCGTGCTGGGTCCAGAGGCGTATGTCAGGCCGATCGAAAGCAGGAAAAACAAAAACATCGTAGTAATCTTCATCTAACCACTCCAGAATGGGCCTGCACCGAAAAGCTGGCCCATCGATTCAAGCCCCTTGTGGAGGCCTACCGCAAAGCCTATCGTTATTGCGACATCCAGGCCTATAAGGAAGAGCGCCTGGAAGAGATACTGGGCTGTAGATTCCACATAGTCGTTTATGACCTCCGGTATCTTTGTAAATCCAGTTACAACCTGCCTTGCCGCTGCGGAGAAGCCTCCGTGGCTCTGTATGACTGCCGCATAAAAATTCTCCGGAAGACTGAGGCCGCTAAAACCCGGAAGGTTCTGAACTTCCGAATTTGTGAAGAGCTGGCTTAGGGCCAGACTGTTTACTGTGTAGGGACCCAGATAACTGGAATAGGGGTTGCAATTTGTCACTCCGTTGCAGTATGTCCAGTTAACGACGTAAAAGTTCATCGCTAGTGTCAGCGGGAAAACAAAATAAAACGCTATCGACAAGGCGATAAGTGCATTGGACGCTTCGCGAAGCCTCGGACCAGTGAAGGCCAGGGAGCGCATCACTATCGCCACCGGTATCACCAGGGTGAGCGCAAGGGTTTCTATCGCCGGCAGCGCCAGGAAGACGACGAAGAGCAGGCCGAAGACCACCACCACTATCGGTTCAAGCAGGTAATTGAGCACGCTGCTGTAGTCGTATATTATGGCGGCGGGCTGATCTGAATTCGCTATTGCGGGAGTAGTGGTCCCTCCTATCTTTCCCAGAATCGGCGTCGCCGCGTTTGTAAAAGATCCTGCAAGGCTGAGCACATAGTTTACAAAAAAGGAATCTATCACCAGCGTTACCCCTGCCTGGAACATGCCTGTTGTGAGGGCAATCCCCTTCACGAAGAGCAGGGTTCCAACATAGCCATTGGCAAACTGGAAGGGATCCTGATATGCGGTCGAAGCCGTAGCGCTCTGAGTGAGAAGGCCAGCCATGTCGCATGCCGTAAGGGACATTGCGAAAAGGATCACAATAAGAATAACGCTGAATACACCCTGGATGTACTCGTATTTCACAACACCCCTGACTCGCTCCCGCGTGTTGCCAGGCAGGATTCCGCTGAAGGCGTAGACCATCGCGGAGACAAAAAGCGTTATGAGCACAACAAGTGCTGTTATATTTATCCAGCCGTCGTAATTCAGGAAGGAGATGTTGTACTGGCACTGATTCATGAAAGCGGTTGAGGTTGCGAGCAGCAGGTTCAGCATAGTTACACCAGTTTCAGCTTTCTTCCAAGGCTTATCTTTATGGTACCGCCAAGCATCCTCGCCAAATTGTCGGTCAGCGCATAAAACATCATCAGGTCAACGACGCTCAGCACGAAGAACTGCATTATAAGGTATAAATTGTATTGTATCATGAGGTTGAGCCCGGGATAGACGCTGTCTATGCTATGCCAGGCGGCTCCGAAGTAATAAATGACGTTTCCCCATCCGGAAAGCCCGTTAATCCAGGTTGAGAGCGAGTCGCAGACCGATCCAAGCATGTTTGTCTGGCATATGGACGACTGCGTCCATGTAGCTGGTTGCGAGTTGGTCTGTCCTACGGCTCCAACCACCGTGCAGAAATTGGTACCCACCGCACCGCAGAAGTACTGGGAGACAGGGGCATTGAAAAGAATCAATATGGCCGGCCAGATGACTGCAATTCCTATGCCGAACGCAATCAGCGTGCCTCCTATGCCCCTGATGAAAGGCACTGCGCGCATGATCAGTCCCATGGGCAAGAGGACTCCGAGTCCAAGCGCCATCAGAAACGGCAGTATTATTATCTGGGAGGAGTAGAAGACCTTTATCGGAACCAGGAGATAGAGTATGAAGTCGATGAATATTGAAGTTGTAGGGCCCAGATATACTATGTCTATGGTAGTCAGAAGGCTATCAAATAACCTAACCGAGACTCCTGACCTAAAGACAGGAATCCACGGCGCTGCAGGTATCGGTATCGGCGGAATCGGAAATCCACCGTAATTTACCGTTATTCCCTGCAGCACTCCTATATCAAACATGAAAGGCGCTATCTGGCTGATTGAATAATTGGCCTGGTCGTTTACGGTGCAAAGATAATTCTCGGCATTTAATCCCATGCTCTGTATATTCGAAACATAATTTCCCGTAGTCGCGCTTCCTTGTGATGTCAATCCGGTCGCTCCGTAAAGTATCACGCCAACACCGCTTATGAATGTTATGACTGAAAACACCACGGCTATCAATATCGCCGATTTGACAAGCTCCCACCACTCCTTCTGCAGCCAACCGCTGAGGTTTGTTGCGGGAAAGAGCTTGCTTATCACATATCCAAGGCCCAAAACATCGAACGAAAACATCAAGGCTATCAGTGAGATGACTATGGCGCCGCCAGGTACGCCGAACCCTAACCCGTATTGATTAAGCAGCGTTGTATATGCAGTCTGGCCGTTTCCCGACGCCGCGAAGAGCGTGTTGCATTCTGCGCTTGGATTGAATTGTGATAATCCCACCGAGATTTGGGCTTGTACCGTGCTATGCATCATAGCAACAAAAAGGAGTAGGAAGACAACTACAAGCCTGGTCGCAGCAAGATTCCGCATGCTTCTGTATGAGATAATAAGCTATAAATAATCTCTATCTTCAGGAACCGCAGCACGGAAGCTCTTCCAAGCAAAAATAATTCCGCCCCAGAGTCCGACGCATTTATTCCAAATGGCTTCCCCTACTTTCCTTCATTAGTTTTGTCCCGAGCCTTTTTTTCTTCAGCGAGCCTACTCTCCTCTTTCTCCCTTCTCTCCTTCGCTCTCTTTTCCAGCTGGGCAGCCCTCATCTCCAGTAGTTTCTTGCTATTTTCCCTGGCTCGCTCTTCCGCATCCTTCCGCGCCTTTTCCTTCATCTCCTTGACGTGAACAGCTTCTCTTTTTTCTTCCTCGTCGTTCTTTGACTTTGCCTTCCTACTCCTTCCTCCCACACCTGCCCCTCCCGCATCAACTCTTCTTCTTCCGCCTCCGGCTCCTGCAGGCATCGTCCTTCCAGGCGGATAATGATATCTCGTTCCAGGCATCTGCGCACCTTCCTCCCCCAATCCCCTACTTCCAGGCAGACGGTGATAACTTCTTGCTTGAGGTCCTCCTCCTCCAGCACTTCCTCCACTGCTTCTGGCAGCCTGTTCGGGAATAAGCCTTCCGGCCCTTTCCTCAACGCTTTCGTAATTGTTTGTGAAATCCTTATTTCCCATAACTTTTGGATAATTGCTATAATTGCTTCGGTTGGTAAGGTGATGCATAATTGATTTGTCGGGAGGTCCATAAAGGAGGTTATAATTCTTGATGTACTCATCATCGAACTCTCTGGCTGTCATCCTCCCCTCCTGATATTCTCTCTTAGCGGCACCCAGTTTTTCATTTACGCCATGCACTTCCCTGTACCTTCCTTTTATCTCATTCAGCCTATGTGGCAAGACCGCAATGTCCGCTACTCCAGCTAAGATTTCTTGGCGAATCTGTTCTCTTTGTTTCTTAAGCTCCTTTCCTTCCTTTCGAATCTCCATAGCTTCTTCCCCCCTTCCTTTCTTTATACTATCTCGGAAAGCCTTCCTGTTCTTTTCAATTTCATCCTCTTTCTTAGTTATCTCTTGATATTTCTGCGCCAGTCCCGCGGCAACCTCCGCCACATTTACCGCCATCGCCTCTCCAGGAGCTTTCCCTCTTTTAATTAGGTCCATATTATGGGCGTCCCTCCTTTTCAATACTGCTATATTATTTTCATTGGTTCTGCTATCTATGCTCAAAACCCTCCGCTTCCATATTAACTCCAGCCTTTCCCCTGCACTGGGCTTAGCTTTCAATCTAGCCTCAACCTCATCAAGCGCATCCTTGATGTCTTTTTTTCTTCCTTCCAGCTGCGCTATCGTCGTTGCTATCGGTACTCCTTCTCCATTAGGGATAAAAACTCCCAAAATCCTTTCTTCTTCCACTGGTCGAGGCTTGATAGCTATGGGATTACCTTTATCATCTAGAGAACCAGGGACAGACTTTCCCTTGACGTCTAGCAATGTATGCTTTCCCTCAGCGTCGACTTCTACGCTAGCTGTCGTGGTCGGCGTATATGCTTTCTTTTCAGTGATTGCTGCCGACGCCACCGCGTTAACCCTCGGTGTTACCACTCTTATAATAAATTTTCCACCCATCGTAGCCCATCTTTTAATGGTCTTGGCCCCCTGAGTTCCGGCCGCTCCAGGGGCAGCGTTTCCCGAGGCGCCTTGATTCCCTCCAGTGCCTGTAGTACTTCCTCCGCTTCCTCCTCCAACCCCTCCGATTATCCCAACTGAAAGTGCACTTCCTGAAGCACTTTGATTTCCAGCACTTCCTCTCACTCCACTTCCTCCTGGGCCTCCGCCTGTTCCTCCGGCGACTGTACCTGCAGTACCAGCAGCACCCACTCCTCTCCCAACATCAGTTTCCCTTAAAACAGCCGCTTCGTTTCTTCTGGCTTGTATCTTTTGCGTCCTTACCACATTACGCCCACCAGCCCCTCTTTGTGACTTGTACCTCGTCGGCGTATCCACGTAGTACCTCAGTGGAAATCCGGACTTGGCCGCGGTTCCCCTGCTTGCGCCGCCTATGGAGCCAAGCCCGCTCATCACCTGGCTTATCCCAAAGACATTGAAGAAGCTGAATCCCCTTGTCGCTCCTGCAGCGGCTGCAATTAGTATTATTATCACTATAATTGGGACCAGCGCGTTTATCGCACCTATGGAGAGCGCAACAGCAAGAACAACAAAAACAGCAAGAAGCAATTTGCCACCAATAATAGATTAGACTCTATATTTAAATAGCCTTTGCCAATTACCAAATCTAACTGGCGAGAAAGCTGATTCTGCCAATTATATATATCAGGCCAACGCGAATAATATGTGTGGGCAGTTTGAAAAAATTACGCACTAATACATTCAGGGCTACTACTGCATTAGTTGCAAGTTCGCTCTTACTTGCAAACTGCGGAAGGTCGTCTACTCCTTCAGCACAAGCGGAAATCAGGGTTAGGACCGAACAAGTTGCAACTTTCTTGGAAGCAAGGCGTCTCGAACCAAAAAACGGTTCCATCGAAGAGAGCGAACAGGAAGCACAAAAGTTTTTAAAAAAATACTCACTCAAAGAATTGGATGAGATCAAAACCCAGATGGATAAGGAGATTAATTATCGTGACCCAAGCAAAACACCAGCTTATTACAAAGATCCCGCATGGGACGCATATCAGGTCTGGAAGGCTCGCCAAACAAGTCTTGCCAATCAAAACTGGCAAAACTTTGAACTTATCGAGGGGGCAATTTTTGCTGGAGTATCTGCAATAGTGGTATTTTTGGTGTTTGTCAGCTAATAAACAGCGGCAACAACACCGAAGTTCAGGCTGTGCCTTTGAGAACGACTGGCGGGCAAAACACCAGGAAAACCAATCCACTGCCAAATCTTATATATTATCTACATTACATAATATTGTCCAGTCCTGCCTTAGTTGTGTAACGGTTAGCACAGAGGCCTGTGGAGCCTCAGGACCGGGTTCGATTCCCGGCTAAGGCCTCGCATTTAAGAATCTTCCGACCCCTTAGATAAAGGTGGTTAAATGGCTAAAATAGCTAAAATACACAAGAATACATGGGGCATAGTGGGTCTTGAATTTATAGGAAGCCTTATCTTCCTCGCTGTAGCCTTTACGGCTGGCCTGTCCTGGACCTCCGCATGGCAGTGGTGGCAAACTATCTTCTTTGCAGTGGGTCTTGTAGGGGCCGTATCCCTATTTTTCATGACCTTCGGCAATTTCGGAATGATGAAGACGGTCTCGTCCCATATCCTGAAGACAGCTATGGTAACTTCGGTAGTACTGATAGCGCTGGAGCCAGCAAGCTGGTCATGGATATGCCTGGTACTCATCGGATTCGCCCTTGAGTTCATGGGTTCTGCCTGGGGAACGCCAAAGGAATGGTAGGTTCCTAGGCATCCTGAACCCGTTGCATTTCAATTTCTTTTATTTTTGCTTTTTTTACCCAATTTCGTCAATTAATTGCCCAACTTTGACGACGACAAAATACCAACTTCGTTAAGTGCCGAACTGATGTGGCGAGCCGTAGTTACCTTTAAGAATCTTAGCATCCTATTCTTTTACGTGATTAAATGGCAGCAAAGAAAGGTTCGTCAAGCAAGACAGGAGGAATCCTAGTATTCCTAGGCTCTTTGGTATACCTCTATGTAGTTTTTACATGGTATAGCAAAGGAGCAGCTCTCGGCGCATGGTTAAGCGCATCGGCATTCTTGGGCCCACTGGTTGTGGCATTTGCCATGTTGAGCGCAATAATCCTGTTCTTTACGAGCGTAGGAATGATGGCAGACATGGCGGAGGGCGAAAAGAAGCATCAGATGCTCTGGAAGTTCGTCATGATAGGTGGAATCACCGAAATCATCGTAACTGGTGGTAGTGGTTGGTTCTACGCTGCAATAGTCGGATTCATCCTAACCTACCTTGGAGCCCTAATGGCCTCAATGTAAGCGGCTAAGATCTGACAAGGCAGACAACGTTCCCCTTTCTTTTATTTTTCTTTCTTTTCCTTTCTCCGAACAGGAGCATACCGTTTATAGGCTAACATTATATATCATAAAAATGACATATTGTCCATGCCAAAATTAGAAAGAAGGCAGGAAACCGATTTACGGTTCCTAGAAAGATACGATGTGGATCCTAGGTTCCGAGCCGCGGCCGTGGAGGGCCTGAGACTCATGGAAAGGCTTGATCCCGAGATTTATCAATACCACAACAAACACCACGCCATCGATGTTATCAAGGATGCTATGTTTATCGGGCTCCTGGAAGGGATAAGCAAAAAGGATCTAGGGCTTTTGCTTGCAGGTGCGGCATTCCATGATACTGGCTTTACTGAAGTTTATGATAGAAACGAACCGGTCGGCGCCAGGCTGGCCAGAGAATCACTCAAAAGACTAGGCATTCAAGAAAGAGACGTCGTGGTAGTGGAGAATATGATAATAAAAGGCACAACATGGCCCCAGAGACCCGAAACAAAACTAGAACGCATACTGGCGGATGCAGATGTTGCCAATTTCGGCAAGAGAGGCCCAAGAGGGTTTGTTGCCTTGAGAGAAGCAGTCAGATGCGAACGCACTCATCAGATGGGCGTACAGATGACTAATAAAGAATGGCAAATCGGCACCTACAACTTTCTGGCTCAGCACCACTACTTTACCGAGTCGGCAAGGTCTCTGTTTGGCAAACTTGCAACTGCCCATATTGCCGAATTAAAGGTTACTGCAGAATCCATAATGAGAGGGTAAACAACTCCACATTCTCCCACTAGCAAATTTTAGATTAAATAATTAAAAGAAAATACTACTTGTTCTCGACATCCATTGCCTTGAGCTCACTGTTGTTTCTCAGCTCGGCAAGTCCCTGAAGGGCCATGAAAGTCGCTGTGGCCATATTGTAGACGTCCCTTGTCCTTCCATTGGAGAAGGTCCAGACGTCCTTTATTCCCGCAAGTTCGAGTACCGTCTTGACGGTCTTCGAAGCCACTATCCCTACTCCCTTCGGAGCAGGTTTGAGTATTATCATCGCGCTTCCGCATTTTGCTGTCTGAGTCACCGGAAGGCTGTGCGCCGTTCCGCATCCGCATTCCCAAGATCCGCAGCCCAGCTTTACCGCAATCATGTTCTTCTTCGCTTCCCTTATGCTGGTGTCTATTGCCGGCCTTACCTCAACGTCCTTAGCTGCTCCGAGTCCCAGATGTCCATTCTTGTCCCCCACTACCACTGTAACTCGGAACTTCTGCTTCCTGTTGTTCTTGGTCATCCTCTGCACCGAGCAGATCTCGAGCACCTTGTCCTCTATTGTAGGGAGAAGCATGTCCACTATCTCTACTTCCTTGATGGTCTTGCCCGCATTGAATATTTCCTCGATGTTCTTGATCTCTCCGCTCTTGACCATCTTGCCTATCTTTGTCTTTGGCTCCCAGCCCGACGATCCTATGCTTGTATTGTGCTCTTCCAAATCCAAAATATCACTCGCTCATTATCTTTTTCTTCGTGGCTTCAAACAAGGTTCCTAATGAATCAAGGTTTATTCCATCCTTGAGGAACTTTCCATACTGTTTTACCGTACCTCCGCTTTCCGCTGCCTTCTTTACATATTCTGTGTTTGAATAGTTATATATCGCTTCTTTCATGTCAAGGCCAGCCTTCAGCTTCATGCCTCCATCGATGCAGCCCTTCGCGAATACGAAAGGTATCGAATTCTTTACAGGTGAGCTGAGTCCGATGTCAAGTATGTACTCCTTTCCGTTGCTCTCCTTTATCTTCGAAGCTGCAACCTTCGCAAGCATTATTCCGGTGAGGTAGGCTGTGGGTCGGTTGCTTCTTGAAGGCCACTTGTACTTTGTTGCAAGCGCACCTGAATCGACATAGGCTAGGACCAGGTCTCCCTTCTCTGCGTATCTGACCACCTCTGCTATTATCCTCTTATTTGTCTTCCTGACGACGACTCGGTCATGGCCTCCCTTGACTAGGGCGAATCTTTTCTTGTAATCGGTGAGAGCCTCTCTCC